>NZ_JBHXME010000040.1:0-64498 GCF_042721125.1 Streptomyces sp. NPDC058469 | reverse complement strand
GGGTTTGGGGGCGCAGCCCCCAAGCTTCTACGGCGCCTCCAACTCCCGCAGTTTCTACGGCGCCCCAAACTCCTCGCTTCTACGGCGCCCCCAACTCCTCCGCCATCGCCGCGCGCAACCGCAACGTAGTGACCAGCCGCTGAAACGCCTCCGCCCAATAGCCCCCCGCTCCCGGCGCCGCGTCCTCCGACTCGTCCGGCACCGCCAGCAACCCGTCGAGCCGGCTCGCCTCGGCAGGGTCGAGACACCGCTCGGCCAGCCCCATCACCCCACTGAAGCTCCATGGATAACTCCCCGCGTCCCGCGCGATGTTGAGCGCGTCCACCACAGCCCGCCCCAGCGGCGCGGCCCACGGCACCGCACACACCCCGAGCAGCTGAAACGCCTCGGACAGCCCCTGTGCCGCGATGAACCCGGCCACCCACTCGGCCCGTTCGCCCCCGCCCAGCGTGCTCAGCAGCTTGGCGCGCTCGGCCAGCGACACCGCTCCGGGCCCGCCCGCCTCGGGCGCCGACGGTATGCCCAGCAGCGCCCGGGACCACTCGGCGTTCCGCTGCCGCACCGCCGCCCGGCACCACGCGGCGTGCAGCTCGCTCCGCCAGTCGTCCGCCACGGGGAGCGCCACGATCTCCTTGGGTGTACGTCCGCCGAGCCGCCGCTCCCAGGTCCCGAGCGGAGTCGCCTCCACCAACTGGCCGAACCACCACGAGCGTTCACCTCGTCCGGCCGGAGCCTTGGGGACCACCCCGTCCCGCTCCATGCTGGAATCGCACTCGTGCGGCGCCTCGACGACCAGGCCCGGTTCCGCACGCGTACGGTCGACGGCCACGCACGCCGATGCCCGGACCGCCATCCGCGCGGCGAGCGCCGAGTCGGGGAGCGCCGACAACAACTCCGCCGCCGTGGCACGGACGTTGCGGCTCCGGTCGGCCAACGCCTGCTCCAGGAACGGCTCGTCCTCGGCGGAGAGTCGCATCCGCAGGGAGTCGAGGAACATCAGCCGGTCCTCCGCCCGCTCCGTCGTCCAGGTCGTGACGAGCAACTCGCGTGCGGCTGAAGGCCGGTGTGCCCGTATCGCCGCGAGCAGGGCGACCCGCTCGGCAAACAACCCTTCCTGCCACAGCAGTTGGACCTGGTCCGGTTCGTCGAGGTCCGGCAGGGCGGTGCCGCCGCCCGGTGTCGCGCGCAGGGCGAACCGCCAGTCCGGGTTCAGCCGGGCCAGCCACAGCGCGCGCGGGCCCGCGAACTCCAGCGCCGCCGGCCGCAGATCCGTACGCCCCCGGGCCGCGTCCAGCAGCGCGGGCAACGCCTGGACGGGCGCGGCGAAACCGCGCGCGTTGGCCGCCGTGAGCCACTGGGGCAGCAACTCCATGAGATCCGGTGAGGTGCCCCTACGGCCCCCACCGCCCGTACCTGGACGGTCGGTCAGCAGCATCGCCAGCCTGCGGGCCGCCGCGGCGGGCAGCGCCGGACGCGCGTCGAGTGCGGACGGCTCCGGGCGCTCGGCCGCGCGCGCCGGACACAGCCCAGCCCGCCGCCGTACGGTCTCCACGGCCGCCGCGTCCAGCAGGGCCACGGGTGCGTCCTGGCCCGGCGCGCACCCCGGAGGCGTACGCCGGTCCGTGCCGAGCAGCGCCGTGGTGACGAGTTCTTCCCAGTCGCCCGCGGAGGGTGCCGGTGCGGAGGTGCTGTTCATACCTTTGCCTTTCCGTCGGGATCGGGGGCGATCGGTTCGTGGTTCAGCACAGCGACACCGGCTCTCCCGCACCCTCCGGCCAGGCCGTCAGCGGGGTGAAGCCCCGGTGGCCCAGTTCGCCGAAGACCTTCACCGGGGCGCCGCCGGAGAGGGCGACGAGTCGCCACAGGCCGGGGCGGGAACGGGCGTTGGGCGTGAGGGGGAGCGCCGAGTCCGCGTCGGCGTCCGCCAGTTGCCAGGAGTCGCCGTCCGGGGTGGGGACGACCCGGTCCAGCGTCACCGGGACCGAATCCAGCCACGGGTCGTGCCGTAGGGCCTCCCCGTAGAGGACGGCGGCCTGAGTCGTCGTCACCCCCTGCGGTCGTGCCGTCGTGGGCGAGGGTGCCGCGAACCGCTCGCCCAGGGACGCCCGGAGCTGCCCGGCGCCGGGGAACGCTGACACGTCCGCGTCCAGGGCGAGCCCCATGGGCAGCGCCAACTCGGGGGCGCGGCCCGCGGCGCCGTAGGAGAGGAG
Source organism: Streptomyces sp. NPDC058469 (assembly GCF_042721125.1). Classification (NCBI taxonomy): domain Bacteria; kingdom Bacillati; phylum Actinomycetota; class Actinomycetes; order Kitasatosporales; family Streptomycetaceae; genus Streptomyces; species Streptomyces sp. NPDC058469. The sequence goes on along the minus strand of NZ_JBHXME010000040.1, from coordinate 62,288 downwards.
GAGGGAGGTGCGGCCCGAGTCCGTGCCGTGCAGCCAGATTCTTCGGGTCGTCAGTTTCGGGTCCGTCGTGTCGTACTGGGCGAGGACCAGCCAGTGGTCGCGCAGGGGTGGGCCGTCCGGCGAGGCGGGCAGGCCGATGCGGGAACGGACCGTCGCCGCCAGGTCCTCGGGCAGTCGCTCGCGGCGCAGCCAGGCCTGGTCGAGGAGGTGGAGCAGCGCGCTCTCCTCCAGCAGCCGCACCGGCCAGCCGGGCCCCGACGACGGGATCGCCCCCAACTCCCTTGCGCGCGCGGCCAGTCCGGGGGCCTGGGCGTCGATCATGCGGGCCGCGGTCTCCTCCCACAGCCCGTACCCCGACTGCTCCGCCGAGGCCAGGCCGGTGCGCAGCAGGTCTGTCAGACGCTGCTCCAACTCGGCCGCGCCCGCGCTGATCCGCTCGGCCCGGCGCTCCGCCCTGCGCCGCGCCGCCTCCGGGTCAGCGGCGGTCGGGGAACCGGACGCCCCCGCCGCCCGCTTCTCCTCCGTCTGCTTCCGCCGTCCCGCCAGCCACTCCCCGGCCCAGTCCGGCGCCTGCCCCGACGGCACCGCATCGTCCCCGCCCGCCCACAACAGCAGCAGTCCCAGCGCGTGCTTGCACGGGAACTTGCGGCTCGGGCAACTGCACTTGTACGCCGGCCCCGCGGCGTCCGCGATGTCGATGACCGTCTGATACGGCTTGCTGCCACTGCCCTTGCACAGCCCCCACACCGTCCCCTCGTCAGAACTGCCCGCCTCGGACCACGGCCCCGCCGCCCCGAGCTTGCTTCCCGCCTTGCGTGACGCTGCGTCAGGCGCCAGTGCCAGCACCTGGTCAGCCGTCCAGCGCACCCCCTGCTGAGTCATGACATCGAAGGTAGATCCCAGCACTGACAATCGGTCCGGCCAGCACATTTCCGCAGGTCGGATCGCATTGTCAGTGGCGTGGTGCACGGTGGACACCAGATCCGAACCGGCCGAGCTGGAGGGGGCCTCAGCCATGACTGTGTCCGCAGAACCCATCAACGCGCAGGTGAACGAGAAGCAGGCGGCCGAGCCGTCGAGCGAAGTGTTGCGGCCGCACGCCGAGGACGCCTTCGCCGACGAACTCGCCGCGCTGGCCGCGCAGGACGACCGGCCGCGCCCGGTCCGCTGGAAGATGTCGCCGTGGGCGGTCGCCACGTATCTGCTCGGCGGCACGCTGCCGGACGGCACGGTGATCACACCGAAGTACGTCGGCCCGCGTCGCATCGTCGAGGTCGCCGTCACCACCCTCGCGACCGACCGCGCCCTGCTCCTGCTCGGCGTGCCGGGCACCGCGAAGACCTGGGTGTCCGAGCACCTCGCGGCGGCGGTCAGCGGCGACTCGACCCTGATCGTGCAGGGCACCGCCGGCACCCCGGAGGAGGCGATCCGCTACGGCTGGAACTACGCGCAGCTGCTCGCCAACGGCCCGAGCCGCGACGCCCTCGTGCCCAGCCCCGTCATGCGCGCCATGGCCGAGGGGATGACCGCGCGCGTCGAGGAGCTGACCCGTATCCCGGCCGACGTACAGGACTCGCTGATCACGATCCTGTCCGAGAAGACGCTGCCGATACCGGAGTTGGGGCAGGAGGTGCAGGCGGTCCGCGGCTTCAACCTGATCGCCACGGCCAACGACCGCGACCGCGGGGTCAACGACCTCTCCAGCGCCCTGCGCCGCCGTTTCAACACGGTGGTGCTGCCGCTGCCGGAGAGTGCCGACGCCGAGGTCGAGATCGTCGCCCGCCGCGTCGACCAGATCGGCCGCTCCCTCGACCTGCCGGCGGTGCCCGAGGGCGTCGACGAGATCCGCCGTGTGGTGACCGTCTTCCGCGAACTGCGCGACGGGATCACGGCGGACGGGCGCACGAAGCTCAAGTCGCCCAGCGGCACGCTGTCGACGGCCGAGGCGATCTCCGTCGTCACCAACGGGCTTGCCCTGGCAGCCCACTTCGGCGACGGACTGCTGCGGCCGAGCGATGTCGCCGCGGGCATCCTCGGCGCCGTCGTCCGCGATCCGGCGGCCGACCGGGTCATCTGGCAGGAGTACCTGGAGGCGGTCGTCCGCGAGCGCGACGGCTGGAAGGACTTCTACCGGGCCTGCCGTGAGGTGAGCGCGTGAGCGACTCCAGGGGGCTGGTCGACGAGGACTCCAGTTGGAGCTGCTGGAGCTGGAGTCGGGGTGGGAGTGGGATCCGGAGGGGAGGGGGACGTAGTGGCGGGTACTGAGGAAGGCCGGGGTGTGGGGCCGCTGTTGCTAGGGGTGCGGCATCACGGGCCCGGTTCGGCGCGGGCCGTGCGGGCGGCGTTGGAGGCGGCCCGGCCGCGGGTCGTACTGATCGAAGGGCCGCCGGAGGCCGACGCGTTGATCCCGCTGGCCGCCGACGAGGACATGCGGCCGCCGGTCGCGCTCCTCGCCCACGCCGTGGACGAGCCGGGCCGCTCGGCCTTCTGGCCGCTGGCCGAGTTCTCCCCGGAATGGGTCGCGATCCGCTGGGCCCTGGAGCACGAGGTCCCGGCCCGCTTCATCGACCTCCCGGCCACGCACACGCTGGCGTGGGGGAAGGAGGACGTCGAGGAGGCCGTGAAAGGGGACGAAGACGGGGACGAAAAGGGGGACGCCGAGGGCGAGTTCACGGGGGAGGAGCAGCCGCCGGACCCGACTGCCGAGACCCCGACTGCCGAGACTCCGTCGTCCAGCGAGTCCCCTTCTGCCGAGTCCCCTTCGGCCCCGGACCCCTCCGGCACGGACATCCGCGTCGATCCCCTCGCCGTGCTCGCCGAGGCCGCCGGCTACGACGATCCCGAGCGCTGGTGGGAGGACGTCGTCGAGCACCGGGGTGTGGGGGAGCGGGACGCGTTCGCGCCGTTCACCGCGCTGGAGGAGGCCATGGGGGCGCTGCGCGAGACGTACGGGGTCGGCGGGCACGACCGGGATCTGGTGCGTGAGGCGTACATGCGGCTCCAAGTGCGGGCGGCGCAGCGGGAGTTCGAGGACGACGTGGCCGTGGTGTGCGGGGCCTGGCACGTGCCAGCGCTGCGGCAGAGGACCGCCGTAGCCGCGGACCGTGCGCTGCTGAAGGGGCTGCCCAAGGTCAAGGCCGATCTGACCTGGGTTCCGTGGACGCATCGCCGGCTGTCGCGGGCCAGCGGGTACGGCGCGGGCATCGACTCGCCGGGCTGGTACGGCCATCTGTTCGGCGCGCCGGACCGGCCGGTCGAGCGGTGGATGACCAAGGTCGCGGGTCTGTTCCGGGAGGAGGACCGGATCGTCTCCCCGGCCCATGTCATCGAGGCCGTACGGCTGGCGGAGACCCTTGCGGTGATGCGCGGCCGTCCGTTGCCGGGGCTCGGTGAGACCACCGACGCGGTGCGCGCGGTGATGTGCGAGGGCTCGGACGTCCCGCTGTCGCTGGTGCACGACCGGCTCGTGGTCGGGGATGTGCTGGGCGAGGTGCCGCCGGGCGCGCCCGCCGTGCCGTTGCAGCGCGACCTCGACCGGTCGCAGCGCAGGCTGCGGATCAAACCGGAGGCGCTGGAGCGGGAGGTGGAGCTCGACCTGCGCAAGGAGACCGACGCCGGGCGCAGCAGGTTGCTGCACCGGCTGCGGCTGCTGAGCATCGAGTGGGGCGAGCCGGTCGCCTCGCGGGGGAGCACGGGTACGTTCCGGGAGACCTGGCGGCTGCGCTGGGAGCCGGAGTTGGCGGTGCGGGTCGCCGAGGCGGGGGTGTGGGGTACCACCGTGCTCGCGGCGGCGACCGCGAAGGCGGAGGCGGACGCGATCGGGGCGCAGAGCCTCGCCGACGTCACCGCACTCGCCGAGCACTGCCTGCTGGCCGAACTGCCGGACGCGCTCCCGGTGGTGATGAAGGTCCTCGCCGACCGCGCGGCCCTCGACACGGACGTCGGCCATCTCGCCCAGGCGCTGCCCGCCCTGGTCCGTTCACTTCGCTACGGCGACGTGCGTGGTACCGACACCGGCGCGCTGACGGAGGTCGCGGCAGGCCTCGCCGAACGCGTCTTCGTCGGCCTGCCCCCGGCCTGCGCGGCCCTCGACACGGATGCCGCGGAGGAGATGCGGCGGCATGTGGACGCGGTGCACGGCGCGGTGGCTTTGCTGGGCGACGCCTCCCGGACCGGGCATGGCGACGCCTCCGCACCTGGACAGGGCGACGCCTCTCGACCCGGACCAGGATCCGGCCACGGTGACCTGCGTGACCGCTGGCGCGCAGTCCTCCGCACCCTCTCCGCGCGGGACACCGTGCCGGGTGTCATCCGGGGACGTGCTGTGCGACTCCTGCTGGACGAAGGGAAGTTGGGGCCGGAGGAGGCGGCTCGGCTGATGGGGCTGGTGCTCTCGCCGGGGACGCCTCCGGCGGACGCGGCCGCGTGGATCGAGGGCTTCGTCGGCGGTGGAGGCGGGCTGCTCCTCGTGCACGACGAGCGGTTGCTCGGGCTGGTGGACGAGTGGCTGACCCGGGTGCCGGCGGAGGCGTTCACGGACGTACTGCCGTTGCTGAGGCGAACGTTCTCGTCGTACGAGCCCGGGGTGCGCCGAACGCTCGGTGAGTTGGTGCGGCGCGGGCCGGGGAAGCAGGTGGGTACGACGGCGACGGCGGCCGGGATACCCGGGTTCGGCGCGGAGTTGGACGCCGGGCGCGCGGACGCGGTCGTGCCGGTGCTGCGGCTGCTGTTGGGGCTGGACGACAACGAGCTTGTGGGGGTGGCGGGATGACGAGTAACGGCAGGCAGGGCATGAGAAGGCCGGGGGAGCGGGCTCAAGGGGCGGGTGCCGGTGGGGGCGTGCGTGCGCGCCGTACCGAGAACAACTGCCCGGCGACGGCCGTGCGGGTCGTACCGCTGTGGGAAGGGCTGCGTACGGGGGTGCGCGGATGACGGCCGAGGCGGTCGCGGTCAGCGGGGTCGCGGATCCCGGGCAGCCCGGCCAGGAGCGGTTGCGGCGCTGGCGGCTGGTGCTCGGGGGTGACGCGGCCGACGGCACCGGGTGCGAGTTGTCCGGGCGGGACGTCGCGATGGACGGGGCGCTGGCCGCGCTGTACGGCAGGGGGGACAAGGGGCGGGCGGCGAAGGACCGTTCGGCGGGGCTCGGGGCGTCGGCGCCGTCCGTCGCGCGCTGGCTCGGGGACATCCGGACGTACTTCCCGTCCTCCGTAGTCCAGGTCATGCAGCGCGACGCCATCGACCGGCTCGGGCTGTCCGCGCTGCTCCTCGAACCGGAGATGCTGGAGGCGGTCGAGGCCGACGTGCATCTCGTCGGCACGCTGCTCTCCCTCAACAAGGCGATGCCGGAGACCACGAAGGAGACGGCACGGGCGGTCGTCCGCAAGGTCGTGCAGGACCTGGAGAAGCGGCTCGCCACCCGCACCCGGGCCACCCTCACCGGCGCCCTCGACCGCAGCGCCCGTATCAGCCGGCCGCGCCACCACGACATCGACTGGAACCGCACGATCGCGGCCAACCTCAAGCACTACCTGCCCGAGTACCGGACGATCGTGCCGGAGCGGCTGATCGGATACGGGCGCGCGTCCCAGTCCGTGAAGAAGGAGGTCATCCTCTGCATCGACCAGTCCGGGTCGATGGCGGCGTCCGTCGTCTACGCCTCCGTGTTCGGGGCGGTGCTGGCGTCCATGCGGTCGATCAACACCCGGCTGGTCGTCTTCGACACCGCGGTCGTCGACCTCACCGACCAGCTCGACGACCCGGTGGACGTGCTCTTCGGGACACAACTCGGCGGCGGTACGGACATCAACAGGGCGCTCGCGTACTGCCAGTCGCAGATCACCCGGCCCGCGGAGACGGTGGTCGTGCTGATCAGCGACCTCTACGAAGGGGGCATACGGAACGAGATGCTGAAACGGGTCGCGGCGATGAAGGCGTCGGGGGTGCAGTTCGTGACCCTGCTCGCGCTGTCCGACGAGGGCACGCCCGCCTACGACCGCGAACACGCCTCCGCGCTGGCCGCGTTGGGCGCGCCGGCCTTCGCCTGTACGCCCGACCTGTTCCCGGAGGTGATGGCGGCGGCGATCGAGAAGCGGCCGTTGCCGATACCGGACACCGCATGACGAACTGGCTTGAGTAACAGGGGGCTTGCGCGTCCTCGGGAGGCCCGTGCAAGGATCGACGCCTCATGAACTGGCCAGCCGCACTGCCCGGTGCCGCTCTGCGCGTGACGCGTACGGCGGTTGGGCGGCGTGTGCGTCAACGTGTGTTTCAAGTCGCCCTGCTGGTGGGCGGGTTGTTCGCCCTCGGGTTCTTGTGCGGGGGACAGGCGCAGGCGGCGGACGGGGTGTCGGGGCAGCGGCCGGGGATTCCGGTGGTGGCTTCGGTGGTCAAGCCGGTTCCGGTTTCGGTTCCTGTACTCGCTCCGGTGCTGGCTCCGGTCTCGGACACCGTGGAGCGGCTGGCCCCGGTCTCGGACACCGTCGAGCGGGTCGTGCGGCCCGTGAGTGACGTGGTGACGAAGACGGTGACCGAGGTGTTGACCGAGGCACCTTCGTTGCCCGCTTTGCCCACGCTGCCCTCGGTCCCCGCAGTGCCGAGTCAGCCGGTGCTTCCGGTGCCGGCACCTCCGGCGCACACCGCGCCGGTGCCGGGGCCGGGGCCCGTGCCCGTCCGGTCTGCCCCGCAGCCTTCGGGCGATGGGCATCGTTCGGATGCGAGGCCCGCCGAGGTGACGGCAGGCGTAGGCGCCACGTACGGGCCGCACTTCGTCGTAGACACCGCCGATGAGTCCGGCGCCGTAGGACACGCGGTCGTACGTCACGCGCCGTCCCCCTCCGCCGGACACACCCCCACCCGGCACCAAGCACCCACCGGCGACCCCGATGGCGCGCAGCGCGATCAGCCGGGCGTGGACACCGGGTCGTCGCGGCACTGTGACGCGCATGCGGTGACGTTGGACAGTCGGCTGCCGGTGCGGATCGTGCTCGGTGCCGCCGCGCGTGTGGACGCGGGCGAGGCCCGGGACAGGTACCGGGACGTTCCCGTTTTCCCGGGTTAGGCAGGGACTTTCCGGCAGTTGAGCTGCCCGGAACGTCGCCATGTCTCCAGCCCCGGAATCCCTGAGGAACCGACGCACGCATGAGCATGAACGCCGGCACACGTATGAACCAGAACGCCGACACCACCCCCGCCGAACTCCGACGACGCCTCGTCGACGCCATGGTCTCCGTCCCGAGAGAGTCCAGGGTCAGGGCCGCCGCGGCCATCCAGGGTGCTCGGGCCGCACGCACTGTCTGCACCCAGGTCGGCCCCGCGGCGCAGCCGCGCCGGGCCCGGCACTGGGAGTAACCGACTCCGTGAGGCAGTGACCCCGGACGGCCGAATGCCGTCGGTCTGTCCGGAGCGCGTCTCACGGTATGGGGCCTCGCCGGGCCAACCCCAGCCCGGTGAGGCCCCGCCCGAACCCAATACCCGAACCACCCGCCCGAACGACCTGCCCGAACGTCCCGTCCGCGGCACTCCGTGTCACGGAATCCGGCATCATGTGACAGGTATCACCGCTCAGGTGTGACCCTCGATTTAGGGGCCCCCTGCAACCAGCGATAACCTGCGAGACGGACATGCCGCGCGCTCGGTCACCGTGTGCGCCTCCCTTGTGACAGCGGACGTCACGTTGCCCTTCGCGGCACGCCCACGCATCCAACGAACCGCGATATCACTGAGGACGGAAGCGCGTGGACCTGTTCGAGTATCAGGCGAGGGACCTCTTCGCCAAGCACGATGTACCGGTGCTGGCCGGTGAAGTCATCGACACGCCTGAGGCGGCCCGCGCAGCCACCGAGCGGCTCGGTGGCAAGTCCGTCGTCAAGGCCCAGGTGAAGGTCGGCGGCCGTGGCAAGGCCGGTGGCGTGAAGCTCGCCGCCACCCCGGACGAGGCCGTCGCGCGTGCGACGGACATCCTCGGCATGGACATCAAGGGCCACACGGTCCACAAGGTGATGATCGCCGAGACCGCGCCCGAGATCGTCGAGGAGTACTACGTCTCGTACCTCCTCGACCGCACCAACCGCACCTTCCTCGCCATGGCGTCCGTCCAGGGCGGCGTGGAGATCGAGGTCGTCGCGGAGGAGAACCCCGAGGCCCTCGCGAAGGTCCCGGTCAACGCCAACGAGGGCGTGTCGATCGAGAAGGCCCGCGAGATCGTCGCGCAGGCCAAGTTCCCGGCCGACGTCGCGGAGCAGGTCGCCGAGATCCTGGTGACGCTGTGGGACACCTTCGTCAAGGAGGACGCCCTCCTCGTCGAGGTCAACCCCCTCGCGAAGGTCGCCGGCGGCCGTGTCATCGCGCTCGACGGCAAGGTCTCCCTCGACGAGAACGCCGAGTTCCGCCAGCCGGAGCACGAGGCGCTCGAGGACAAGGACTCGGCCAACCCGCTTGAGGCGGCGGCCAAGGCCAAGAACCTCAACTACGTCAAGCTCGACGGCGAGGTCGGCATCATCGGCAACGGCGCGGGTCTCGTCATGAGCACCCTCGACGTCGTCGCGTACGCCGGTGAGAACCATGGTGGCGTGAAGCCGGCCAACTTCCTTGACATCGGCGGCGGCGCGTCCGCGGCCGTGATGGCGAACGGCCTGGAGATCATCCTCGGCGACCCGGACGTCAAGTCCGTGTTCGTCAACGTCTTCGGCGGCATCACCGCGTGCGACGAGGTCGCCAACGGCATCGTCCAGGCGCTGCAGCTGCTCGCGGACAAGGGCGAGGAAGTCACCAAGCCCCTCGTCGTCCGTCTCGACGGCAACAACGCCGAGCTGGGTCGCAAGATCCTCTCCGACGCCAACCACCCGCTGGTCCAGCGCGTGGACACCATGGACGGCGCGGCCGACAAGGCCGCCGAGCTCGCGGCTGCGAAGTAAGGGAAGAGGGACAGACACAGCCATGGCTATCTTCCTCACCAAGGACAGCAAGGTCATCGTCCAGGGCATGACCGGCTCCACGGGCATGAAGCACACCAAGCTCATGCTGGCCGACGGCACCAACATCGTCGGTGGCGTGAACCCCCGTAAGGCGGGCACGTCCGTCGACGTCGACGGCACCGAGATCCCGGTGTTCGGCACGGTCGCCGAGGCGATCGAGAAGACGGGCGCGAACGTATCCGTCCTCTTCGTACCGCCGGCCTTCTCCAAGGCCGCCGTGGTCGAGGCGATCGACGCCGAGATCCCGCTCGCGGTCGTCATCACCGAGGGCATCGCCGTCCACGACTCGGCCGCGTTCTACGCGTACGCCGTGGCCAAGGGCAACAAGACCCGGATCATCGGCCCGAACTGCCCCGGTCTCATCACCCCGGGCCAGTCGAACGCCGGCATCATCCCGGGCGACATCACCAAGCCGGGCCGTATCGGCCTGGTCTCGAAGTCCGGCACGCTGACGTACCAGATGATGTACGAGCTGCGTGACCTCGGCTTCTCGTCCGCCGTGGGCATCGGTGGCGACCCGGTCATCGGTACGACGCACATCGACGCGCTCGCCGCGTTCGAGGCCGACCCCGACACCGACCTGATCGTGATGATCGGTGAGATCGGTGGCGACGCGGAGGAGCGGGCGGCGGACTTCATCGCGAAGAACGTGACGAAGCCGGTCGTCGGTTACGTCGCCGGGTTCACCGCGCCCGAGGGCAAGACCATGGGCCACGCCGGTGCCATCGTCTCCGGTTCCTCCGGTACGGCCGCCGCCAAGAAGGAGGCCCTTGAGGCCGCCGGCGTCAAGGTCGGCAAGACGCCGACCGAGACGGCGAAGCTCGCCCGCGAGATCCTGGCCGGCTGATTTATCTGGCTTCACGTTGATGGGCCCGTTCCCTGTGTGGGGGCGGGCCCATTGGCGCGTTCTGGGGTGCGTGGTCCGGTTGTCTGGCGGCTGCGGGTGCGTCGTGGCTGGTCGCGCAGTTCCCCGCGCCCCTAAATACGCCGGCCCGCCGTTTCTTTCAGGAGCGCGCGGAACTGCGCCCCTGAAAAACGCAGGCCGGCCCATGTCTTTTAGGGGCGCGGGGAACTGCGCGACCAGCCCCCACCGGCCCGCGGCCAACGACTCAGCGACTCAGCGGTGCCAGCCTCTCCGGACCACTCGTCATCCCGCTCCGCAACCGGTCCCGAAGAGCAACCTCCTCCTCGGACAACGCGCCCTGCACAACCCGCGCCGGCACCCCCTCCACCCGTTCCCCCACCGGCACCGGCGCCTCGTAATGCGTGGGCGCAACCCGCAGCGTGAGCGTCGTCGCGCCGATGATCGCGACCGTGAACGCGATCGCGGTCCGGGTCCAGAACGCGGTCCGGCGTTCGCCGACGAACCGCACCGTCGGCGGCTTGGCCGCGTGCAGCCGCCCGGTGGAGGCCAGTTCGGTCAGCCGCCGGTGCAGTTCGGTCGGGTCGGACAGGTCGGGCAACTGCGCGGCGACGGCCTCGCGCGCGTGCAGCAGCCGGTTCGCCGCCGCAGGCGTGCTCGCCTCCGTCTCCGCCGCGGTCTCCGCGAGCCCGAGCCCGACACCGTCGTAGAGGAGAAGCGTGCGGCGGTACGACGGCGGGAGTTTCAGGAGGGCGGTCAGCAGGGCGCGGTCGGACGTGTCGGGGGGCGGGGGTTCCGGGTGGCGGTATCTGGGGCGGAAGCGGTGCCAGGGGGAGAGGGCGTACTCGTACGCGACCGAGCGCACCCAGCCGGCCGGGTCGCGGTCGACGGCCACCTCGGGCCAGCGCTGCCAGGCGAACTGGAAGGCGCGCTCGACGGCCTCCCGCGCCAGTTCGCGCCGTCCGGTCAGCAGATACGCCTGCCGTACGAGGGCGGGGGCGCAGAACGCGTAGAGCGCGTCGAAGGCCTGAGCGGGCGTCAGGGGAGCGGTCGGCGGCGGCGTTGGCTCGGGTTCCGTCAGCATCGCCGCCAGCCCCGCGATCTCCGCCGTGTCCTCCGCCCTGTCCTGCGCCGTGTCCTCCACGGCTGCTTCCGCGGGGAGTTGTTCTTCGGTAGGGGTGTCTTCACCCAGGCTGGTGAGCAATTTCGCGTACGCCTCCCGTTTCCGGCCACGTGGTGTCGTACGGCCGGTCTCCCACGAGCGCACCGTCTCGCGGCTGACGCCCACCTCTGTCGCGACCTGAGCCTGCGTCAGCGACCGTGCCTCGCGCAGGCGTCGGCGTTCCTTGGGCGGAGGGAGCGGGCTTGCAGGGCTCTGCGTCACCGGAAGCCCCTTCGCACGAAAAAGTACATAAACGTATATTGAGCGACACTTCCGAGGTTAGCCTGTTACGACGAGAAAGCGCGTGTCGTTGGGAGCATGGCGGTCGTGATGCCGATGACCCACCGCCGATCGCTGTTGTCGCCCCTGCTCGCCCGGATGCGCGACCGATCCCCCGGACTGGCCGCCAGCCTGTTGGGTGGCGCGGTCGCGGCGGGGCTCGGGCTCGGTTCGTTCGCGGTGCTCGTGATGGTGCTGTGGATCAGTTCGCCGTACCCCGACAGCGGGCCCGGCGGCGCCCTGCACATGGCCGCCGCCCTGTGGCTCCTCGCGCACGGCGTCGAACTGGTCCGCACCGACACGCTCTCCGGAGTCCCAGCCCCCGTGGGCGTCACCCCGCTGCTCCTTCTCGCCCTGCCGGTGTGGCTGCTGCACCGGGCGGCCCGGGACGCGGCACTCGGCGGAGACGCCGGGGACAGCGGTGACGGAGGAGGCGACGACCACGAGAGCCCACCCCTCGTCGCCGCGCGCACGGCCTGGATCGGCGTCGCCCTCGGCTACCTCGCCGTAGGCACCGCCGCCGCGCTCTACGCGTCCGGTGGCGAACTCTCCCCCTCCTGGAGCTGGACCGCGGTCTGTCTGCCGCTGCTCGCCGCGGGCGCGGCCGGTTCGGGCGTGTGGAAGGCGTACGGGCGCCCGCGCGAGCCCGTGTTGAGCGTGCTGGTCCTGTTGCCACGCGGGCTGCGACGGCTCGTCCTCGGCCCGGAGGCCCGTGAGTCCCGGGCCCGTATCGGCACCGCCGCACGCGCCGCGGGACTCGGCACGGCGGTGCTCGTCGGGGGCGGCGCGCTGCTGCTCGGGGCGTCCCTGGTCTGGCACGGCGGTGCCGCCCGGACGTCCTTCCTCCAGCTGACGGAGGGTCTGTCGGGCCGGTTCGCCGTCCTGTTGCTCTGCCTCGCGCTGATCCCGAACGCGGCGGTGTGGTCCGCGTCCTACGGCCTCGGCCCCGGCTTCGCGCTGGGCGTGCACCACACGGTGGCCCCGCTCTCCTCGGCCCCGGCCCCCCTCCTCCCGCCCTTCCCGCTCCTCGCGGCGGTCCCGGACGCGGGCACCGGAACCCCGCTGAACTGGCTCGCCGGGCTGGTGCCGGTGGCGGCCGGGGTGACGGTGGGGTGGTTCGTGGCGCGGGTCGCGGTAGGGGGCGTCGCGGGTCAACGGGGCGATGACGGGGGCGAGTTGACGGGGGAGAGGAAGAGGACGGCGGTCGCTGCCGGGCTCCGTCAACAGCCGACGTCGGTTCCCGGGCGAACATCGACGTCGGCCCCCTGGGCGCAGGGCCGCACCGCCGCCACCGCCCTGTTCGCCGCCGCGCTGTGTGCCGTAGCGCTGGGTCTGCTCGCGGAGTTGTCCGGTGGGCCGCTCGGGGGTGCCGCGCTCGCGCGGTTCGGGCCGGTGTGGTGGCAGACCGGGGGTGCGGCGCTGGCGTGGATCGCGGCGGTGGCCGTGCCCACGGCGATGGGGCTGCGGGCGTGGCGGCTGCGGGAACGCCGGGTGCCGACGCCGACGATCGGGAAGCCGCGGGAGGGTGGAGTGGAGGTCACGCCGGTGCCTGCGCCCGTGCCGGTCGCGGGGGACTCGGGGCGGCGCTGGTACCGGACGCCGTTCGCGGTCGGGCGGGGTTGGTTCGCGCGCGAGCCGAAGGCGGATCAGCCGGTCCCTGTACCCGTACCGGCCCAGGCTCCCGTCGACCAGCCGTACATCGCCTACGACCACGATCCCACGTTCGACCCGTACGACTTCCTGCCCGTCGACGTGCCGTCGGAGCCGACGCCCACCCCCTGGTACGACGACGCCTCCCGCGAGGCCCGCTGGGCGGCCTTGAGGGAGGCGTCCACGCCGTCTGAAGCCTCGGAACATCCGGACGAGCCGGAACCGCCCGCCGATATGAACGAGACGAACTGACCAGTACCGCCTGTCAGTTGCTGGTCCCCAGCAACCCCCGCAGATCCTTCGGCAGCAGATGGTTGCAGGACTGCTTGGCCTCGTTGGTGAGGGCGTCGTTGGCGCAGGTGTAGTAGTCCTTGTAGGCCAGTTGCGCGACGAACATCGCGGCGACCAGGGCGATCGCCAGGGACGCGGTGACCAGGCCGCTCACCGCCGCCGTCGTCTGGGGGCGGGCCTGCGCCTCGGGCACCGCCGGGGTGTCCGGGTTGGGAGTGGGGGTCTTGGCGCGCAGGGCGCTGCCGCCCCAGTAGAGGGCCAGCGCGCCGAGCAGCAGGGCCACGTACGGCCAGCTGAAGAGGGCGAAGAAGAAGGCCCACATGCCGCTCAGCAGGGCGTAACGGGCGCGGCGCTGGGCCGGGTCCGTCGGGTCCCAGCGCATGCCGCCCTGGCCGGGACCGCCGTTGCCCGGTCCTTCGGGCCCGCCCTGTCCGCTGGGTCCACTGGGCCCACTGGGACCGCCGGGCCGGTCGCCGAAGTTGCCCGGGGAGCGCCCCGGCTGCTGGTCGCTCCACTGACTGCCCCACGGCGAACGATCGCCGTCACCCTGCGGGGCGTCGCCGTCCTCGCGGTCCTCACCCTCCGGGCGCCGCGGCTGCCACGGCCGGTCCGGGGTGCCCTCGGGCGGCGGCGCGAACGGGTTGTCGTCCTGCCCCGCGCCGCTCTTCCCGTCCGAGGGCGCGTCGGGCGGCGACGAGGGCCGCTCCCGGAGCAGCACCGACTGCGGCGGGAACGTGAGAAGTCGCAGACTGCGGTCCGGCATCAAATGAGCGTCTTCCCCTTGATGGATACGTCTCTCCGACATGAGCTGTCACTCCGTGAACGCGTCGCACGACAACGGCGTTCCCGAACCCGCTCTCCCCAGACGCTACCTTCCGGCCACGCCCCCGTCCCGTGGGGGCTGTCCGGTGTGCCGGTATCGTTGCTGACGGTCGGCCGCTTCGTAGACTTCCCCGTATCCCGGGGCGCGAAGCATTCGTATGAACGCACGAGACGTACGCATGCACGAGCCGGCCGTGCAGGACGCTCCCCCCGCTCCCCCGAGAAAGGGCACCGCCGTGGCCGCCAAGCCCGTGGCCAAGCGCCTCGTCGTGCTGGTCTCCGGATCCGGTACGAATCTGCAGGCGCTCCTCGACGCCGTCGGTACCGCCGGCACCGAGGCGTACGGAGCCGAGATCGTGGCCGTCGGCGCGGACCGGGAGGGCATCGAGGGGCTCGCCCGCGCCGAGCGCGCCGGGCTGCCCACGTTCGTCCGCAAGGTGAGGGACTTCGGGACCCGCGAGGAATGGGACGCGGCCCTGGCCGAGGCGACCGCTGCCTACGAGCCCGACCTGATCGTGTCGGCCGGGTTCATGAAGATCGTGGGCAAGGAGTTCCTGGCCCGCTTCGGCGGCCGGGTCGTGAACACGCACCCCGCCCTGCTGCCCAGTTTTCCGGGAGCCCACGGCGTACGGGACGCGCTCGCGTACGGCGCCCGGGTCACCGGCTGCACCGTCCACTTCGTCGACGACGGCGTCGACACCGGGCCGATCATCGCTCAGGGCGTGGTCGAGATCCGGGACGAGGACGACGAGAGCGCTCTGCACGAGCGCATCAAGGAAGTCGAGCGCACGCTGCTCGTCGATGTCGTGGGGCGGCTCGCCCGCAACGGCTATCGCATTGAGGGACGAAAGGTAGTTATCCAGTGACCGCCGAGAGCAACAAGCGAGCCATCCGTCGCGCGCTGGTCAGCGTCTACGACAAGACCGGCCTGGAGGAGCTGGCCCGCGGCCTGCACGAGGCGGGCGTGGAGCTCGTCTCCACGGGTTCCACCGCCGCCCGTATCGCCGCAGCCGGTGTCCCCGTCACCAAGGTCGAGGAGCTGACCGGCTTCCCCGAGTGCCTGGACGGCCGGGTCAAGACCCTGCACCCCAAGGTGCACGCCGGCATCCTCGCCGACCTGCGCCTGGAGAGCCACCGTCAGCAGCTCGACGAGCTGGGCGTGGCCCCCTTCGACCTGGTGGTCGTCAACCTGTACCCGTTCCGGGAGACGGTCGCCTCGGGCGCGTCCCCGGACGAGTGCGTCGAGCAGATCGACATCGGCGGCCCGTCGATGGTCCGCGCCGCCGCCAAGAACCACCCCTCGGTCGCGGTGGTCACCAGCCCGGCCCGCTACGCCGACGTGCTGAGCGCCGTACAGAACGGCGGTTTCGACCTCAACACCCGCAAGCGGCTCGCGGCGGAGGCCTTCCAGCACACGGCGTCGTACGACATCGCGGTCGCCGGCTGGTTCGCCAGCGCCTACGCACCCGTGGACGACTCCGGGTTCCCCGACTTCCTGGGCGCCACCCTGGAGCGCAAGAGCACCCTCCGGTACGGCGAGAACCCGCACCAGCCCGCCGCGCTCTACGTCGACGGCCTCGGCGTCGGTCTCGCCGAGGCCGAGCAGCTGCACGGCAAGGAGATGTCGTACAACAACTACACGGACACGGACGCCGCCCGCCGTGCCGCGTACGACCACGACGAGCCCTGTGTCGCGATCATCAAGCACGCCAACCCCTGCGGTATCGCGATCGGTTCGGATGTCGCCGAGGCGCACCGCAAGGCACACGCGTGTGACCCGCTGTCGGCGTTCGGCGGCGTGATCGCGGTCAACCGCCCGGTGACGAAGGAGCTGGCCGAGCAGGTCGCCCCGATCTTCACCGAGGTCATCGTCGCGCCCGACTACGAGGAGGACGCGCTGGAGATCCTCGCCAAGCGGAAGAACCTCCGGGTCCTGAAGACCCCGGGCGCGCCCTCGCACCCGGCCGAGGTCAAGCCCATCGACGGTGGCGCCCTGCTCCAGGTCACCGACCGCCTCCAGGCCGACGGCGACGACCCGGCCAACTGGACGCTGGCGACGGGCGACGCGCTCTCCGAGTCCGACCTCGCCGACCTCGCCTTCGCGTGGAAGGCCTGCCGCGCGGTGAAGTCCAACGCGATCCTGCTCGCCAAGGACGGCGCCTCGGTCGGCGTCGGCATGGGCCAGGTCAACCGCGTCGACTCCGCGAAGCTCGCCGTCGAGCGGGCGGGCGAGGAGCGGGCCCGGGGTTCGTTCGCGGCCTCGGACGCGTTCTTCCCGTTCCCGGACGGGCTTGAGGTCCTGACCGAAGCGGGCGTCAAGGCCGTGGTCCAGCCCGGCGGTTCGCTCCGCGACGAGCTGAGCATCGAGGCCGCGAAGAAGGCGGGCGTCACGATGTACTTCACGGGGACGCGGCACTTCTTCCACTGAGATCAGCCAGATCCTCCGGGATCGAAGCGGGAGTTGAAGCAGGGGCCGGAGGCGGCTCGGACGGTGGCAGTTCGCACCACACCGTCTTGCCCTCCGGCCCCTGTTCCACGCCCCACCGCACCGCGAGCGCGTCGAGCAGCAGCAGGCCGCGACCGTTCTCGTCGTCCGGCCCGGCCGCGCGTACGACGAGCCAGGCGTACGGCTCCGGGTCCGTGACGGCGACGCGGATACGGCCGTCCTCGCACGTCACCCGCAGCGTCACCGGTGTGCCCTCGCCGAGGTGCTTGATCACGTTGGTCAGTAACTCGCTGACACAGAGCTGGACTTCGGGACACGGGACGCCGAGGTGTTCGCGTACGGCACGGCGGGCGTCCGGTACCGCCTTGGGGACGGCGAGGAGTTCCAGGGCGAGCGGCGTCACCGGTCGGCCGCCTTGCGGAGGGCGGCGGTGAGGGCCCTGGCGGTGTCGAGGTTGCAGTTCCCGAGTTCGACGAGCGGGGCGCCGTAGGTCTGGACGACCGAGGGAAGGTCGACGCCGAGGGACGGCAGGGTGATCCCGTGCGCCTTCAACGCGGCCTGTAGTTCGGCTACTTCGGTGTTGGCCTCGTGGGAGTGGGGGCTGATCATTGCCGTACGCCTCTCTCTGTGACGAATTGCTCACACAGTGACGCGAAATCTCGTACCGTGACAGTGCTTTGGGTTGCACCCGGGAACTGGCAAAAGGCGGTGGTGAGTTGTGCCCCCACGCAAGGACACCGACGCGTCGGCGAATGTCCCTTCCTTCTACGGCGCGGAGTTGCGCTTCAAGAGGGAAGCGGCGGGCTTGACGCTCGAACAGTTGGCGGAGGGAAGCTTTCGTGGCGTTCCTTTTCTGAGCCTGATCGAGCGGGGTGAGCGGCGAATGCCGTTGGATCTCGCCCAGCACGTCGACAGGCGGCTCGGCACGGACGGCTTTTTCGAGCGGCGTTGTGAAGACGCGCGGAAAGCGAAGCAGGCAGGGCATGCGGAGTACTTCGCGGATGTCGCGGAGATGGAGAAGAGCGCGGAGTCGATTGAGGACTGGGCGCCCTCGCTGATTCCTGGGCTGTTGCAGACGGAGACCTACGCCACGGCGGTTGTCCGCACTTCGCTGCCTTGGTTGCCGCCAGAGACCGTCGAGAAGCAGGTCAAGGCTCGCATGGCCCGTTCGAAGCTGTGGGAACGGGACGAGCGTCCGTCGTTCTGGGCGGTACTGCACGAGTCGCTGATCCGTAAACCGCTGTTGTCCCCCGAGGAGATGGCGGTCCAACTGGAGCACATCGGGCAGGTGATCAGCTCCAATCAGGGCGTTTTGCAGATCCTGCCGGAAACGGCGGTGGCTCACCCGTTCATGATGGGCATGGTTCGGGCCATGACCTTCCCGGACGCACCACCCGTGGTGTACACGGAGGGTCTGCACAGCGGCCAACTGATCGACTTCCCAGCCCTCGTGAAGGACTACCGCAGGTCGTACGATCTGCTCAGGGCTGCGGCGCTACCGCCGGACGCATCCCTGACCATGATCGAGCAAGCGGCAGAGGACTACCGAAATGGCAAGCACCGAGCATGACTTGAGCTGGCGTAAGAGCACCTACAGCAACGGCTCTGGTGGCGAGTGCGTCGAAGTCCGCGACGATCTCCCCGGCGTTGTCCCTGTGCGGGATTCCAAGGTCCCGCACGGTCCGGCGCTGTTCATCCCCGCTCCCGCCTGGGCGCCCTTCGTCGACTGGGCCGGTACTGCCTAGCCGTCCACCTTGGAGGATCACGGAAATGGCAAGCACAGGGCCTGACTTGAGCACTGCGGTGTGGCGCAAGAGCAGCTACAGCAACAGCAGCGGCGGTGAGTGCGTCGAGGTTGCGGAAGCCTTCCCCGGTGCCGCGCTCTGGCGCGCAAGCAGCTACAGCTACGGCTCTGGCGGCGAGTGCGTCGAAGTCCGCGACGACCTCCCCGGCATCGTCCCCGTCCGTGACTCCAAGGTCCCGGACGGCCCCGCCCTCCTCATCCCCGCCCCCGCCTGGGCGCCCTTCGTCCACGGGCTCAAGTAACTCAAGTAACGGCGAGTACGACCGCGGCCTCCGATGTACCGCACGGGGACGGCCGCACTTCTTCCACTGAACGGCGGCAACTGCCGCGACCTGTCGGTGAGTTCGCCGGGCGTGAGGCTCGGCGAACTCACCGCACACCGGCTGATTCCGGTGTCGTGATGCCGTAGACCGCCCGCAAAACCCCGCCCTGTCACATCCATTGACGCGTACCTGGCGAATCAATAGCCTCCCAGCGACACCTGTGATTGAAACGTTCCAATCGGTGAGGCGAGCCGCCCGCCGATCCGCTTCTCGTCACCAGGATCCCCCCATGGTCGCTGATCGCCGAACCCCCCACCACAGACGAAACCGCAGGCTGGCAGCCCTCGCCGGGGCCGCCGCACTCCTCCTCTGGTGCCTTCCGCAGATGGCGCAGACCGCGTCCGCCGCCACGTCCGCCACCCCGTGGCCGTCGGCGCCGGACTGGCAGAGTTACGTCGAGGCGCCGAGCGGCGCGACCGTGTGCCCCACGGCGGTGACGAGCACGTCGGGCAGCGTCAGCGGGGCGGCGAACCTGGTGTGCGGGGGCTCGGGTGGGGCGACGCTGACGCTGGCGGCCGGGGGGACGACGCCGACCATCGTGCTGGACTACGGGAAGAACGTCGGCGGGTTGCCGTACTTCACGGTCTCCGCGGAGACGGGGTCGCCGCAGCTCAAGGCGGGGTACAGCGAGAGCTCGCGGTATGTGTCGGCCTCGGGCGACGGCGGCACCCCATGGGGGGAGGGTGACTCCGCCCGCTCGGACACGTACACGGTGACCGGGCCGGGGACGATCACCAACCGCTCAGTGCAGGGCGGCGAGCGGTACGAGGAGATCACCCTCACCTCGCCGGGCACACTCACGCTCACCGCCGCCGGGGTCCAGTACATCGCCGACCGTACGACGGCCGACGGGTACCAGGGCTACTTCGTGTCCAGCTCGGACCAGTTGAACAAGATCTGGTACGAGGGCGCGTACACCGCGCAGCTCGACTCGGCCGCAGCGGGTTCCCTGCCCGGGAGCTGGCGGGTCAGCGGCGGTGTCCTCGACGCGTACGGCAGCGCGCCGCCCAACGCGGGGCTGCTGAACCAGGGCGGTTCGTGGGGCGACTACACCACCACCTTCGACACGAACCTCGTGAGCAACCAAGCGGGTTGGGTGGTGCGCGGCCAGAACGCGGACAACGGCTACGTGTTCATCCTGAACGCGCACGACGACACCAGCGGCGCCGCGGACACGCTCCAGGAACTCGACCTCCACGACGGCACCTACACCAGCGTCGGAAGCACCCCGCTCCCGGCGTCGCTGACCACCGGCAGCTGGCACACCGTCACCACCACCGTGTCCGGCACGACCATCACCGTGTCGCTGGACAACACCCCGCTCGTCACCCTGAACTCGGCGTCCTTCCCCTCCGGCACCACCGCCTACCCGACCGGCACGGTGGGCTTCCGCGAATACACGGGCGAGGAGGCGTACTTCCGCAATCTGAAGGTCGTGAACAGCTCCGGCGCCACCCTCTACAGCAACGCGCTCGGCACGACATCCGCGCTGTCCGACTTCGCCGTACCCGGGGTCAACTCCGTGGCGTCCATCCTGGACGGCGCGAAGCGCGACCGCGCGATCTGGTCCGGCGACCTCAACGTCGAGGGCCCGACGGTGTACGACTCCACCGGCCGGACGGACTACCTCAAGGGCGCCCTCCAACTCCTCGGCAGCTACCGGTTGTCCAGCGGTTTCGTCACCGGCGCCCTGCCCCCGCAGAGCGCACCGCACACCGGCGCCGCGATCCAGGGCACCACCGGTACCTACTCGGCGACGTACTCGATGTACTGGCTGCTCGCCTTGGAGTCGTACTACCTCTACACCGGTGACACCGCGTTCGTGCAGCAGGAATGGCCCATCGCCCAGGCCGAGTTGGCCTGGAACGCGACCCAGGTCGATTCCCGCGGACTGTTCGTCACCGACGCCGCCGACGGCGCCGACTGGGACTTCTACGACAACGTGAAGACGGGTGCGGTCACCGAGTACAACCTCATCTACTACAAGGCACTGCTCGACGGAGCCCAACTGGCCACCGCGGCAGGCCAGTCGACGCTCGCCGCGCAGTACACCCAACAGGCCGCGACCCTCAAGGCGGCCATCAACACGTACCTGTTCAACAGCGCGACCGGCCTCTACCGCATCAGCGACACCAAGACCACCGGTGTGCCGCAGGACGCCAACGCCCTCGCCGTGCTGTACGGGGTGGCCCCGGCGGCGAACCACGCCTCGATCCTGGCGGCACTGAAGACCGCCCTGTGGACCACCCCCTACGGCCCCCTGCCGTTCAGCTCCGACGCGGGCTACAGCCCGGTGATCAGCCCGTACACCAGTGGGTACGAACTCGAAGCCCGGCTGGCCGCGGGCGACACCGCCGGCGCGGAGACCCTGCTCGGCACGCTGTGGGGCCACATGGCCACCGCGGGGACCGACTTCACCGGGACCATGTGGGAGAACGTCGCCACCGACGGCTCCCCGGGCCTGGGAACCAGCACCAGCCTGGCGCACGGCTGGTCGACCACCCCGACCTCGGCACTGTCCGGCTACGTACTCGGCGCCCAGCCCGTGACCGCCGGATACGCCACCTGGTCCGTGCGGCCCCACCCGGGCGACCTGGCCTGGGCCGAGGGCAGAGTCCCCACCCCGCACGGCGCGCTGGCGGTGTCCTGGGCGGGCGAGAGCGGCATCGGCCAGTTCGGGATGCAGGTCACCGCGCCCTCCGGCACCAGCGGCACGATCGCGGTGCCGACGTACGGCGGAGCCAACCCCGTCGTGTCGGTCGGTGGTCAGGTGGTGTGGAGCAACGGCGCGTTCACCGCGGCCGGCGGCATCGGCGGCGCCCACGCGGACGCGGACTACGTCTACCTCACCGGAGTCCAGCCCGGCACCTACCTGGTCGCGGCGAACCCCGGCGGCGCGGCCACCCCGGCCGGCTACACCTCCTGCGCGCAGGAGAACGGCACCTGCTCCTTCACCGGGACCCGGTCGGTGGCCTTCGGAGCGAACGGCATCTACTCGTACCAGACCCTGACCGACGGCACACCCTGTACCAGTGCCGCGCTCTTCGACCCCGACTACGGCGTCGCGAAGTCCTGTTACACCGGCCCCGTCACCACCGGCCCGGCCGGATCGACGCTCTGCGCCACGGAGAACGGCATGTGTCCTTTCACCGGCACCCGCACGGTCGCGTACGGCGCGGGGAGCACGTACATCCAGAAGTCGCTCACCAGCGGTACCCCTTGCACCAACGCGGTGTTCACCGACCCACTGCAGGGCACGGCCAAGGCCTGCTATCTACTGCCGACCACCTAGCCGCACAACGAAACGGCCGCCGGTTCTCCCGCGAGAACCGGCGGCCGCCGTCGTTCGACGAACCAATGCTCACTGCGTGCGGATCACGATCGAACCGCAGACCTTGTCCGCGAACGTCTGACGCTTCGCGTCCCACGCCGGCCACAGCCAGCCCAGGTAGCACGCGATGCTGTCGAGGAAGTGGGCGAGGCGGCGGACGAAGGCCATGCCGACGCCGAGCGGCTGGCCGTCGCTCTCGCGAACCAGGCGGATGCCCAGCGCCTGCTTGCCGACGGTCTGGCCGGTGCGGCCCTCGCGGATCAGCTGCCAGATGGCGAGACCGATGATGAGGATGCCGCCGATGGCCGTCAGCGCTCCGTTGCCGCGGCCGACGATGATGAGGATGTACGGCACGATGAAGACGAGGGCGTCGACCAGGGTGCCGAGGAAGCGCTGACCCCAGTTCGCGTACGGCGGGGTCGCGCCGTAACCGGCCTGCTGGTAACCGGGGTAGCCCGGCTGCTGCGGGTAGCCGTAGCCCTGCTGCGGCGGGACACCCTGGGGGGCGCCCTGCGGGTAGCCGTAGCCCGGCTGACCCTGGGGCTGCTGGGGCTGGCCGTACCCGGGCTGGCCCTGCGGCTGGCCGTAGCCCTGCGGGGGCTGCTGCGGCTGCCCGTAGGGGTTGTTCGGGTCGTAACTCATGGCGGGTTTTCCTCCGTTGGCAATGCGGGGACGATGCGGATTGCGCGGAGGTATGTCACAAGATGAGCGGCTTGCCCCCCAACACCTACCGCAGTACTGCGGCGTTCATCGTTCTAGCCGGGGCTGGATTTTGTCCAGCGGCATTCCATAGGTGTTGTGTAAGTGCAACATCAGTGATCATGGCGATACACCCGGGGTGTACCCGGATTGGAACCCGGAGGGCGTCATCCGCGAGGATGGGTCCATGACCGCCCAGATTCTCGATGGCAAGGCCACCGCAGCCGCGATCAAGTCCGATCTGACCGCCCGCGTGGCGGCGCTGAAGGAGAAGGGCGTCACGCCCGGCCTCGGCACGATCCTGGTCGGGGACGACCCCGGCAGCCAGAAGTACGTCGCGGGCAAGCACCGGGACTGCGCCCAGGTGGGCATCGCGTCCATCCAGCGCCAACTGCCCGCCACCGCCACGCAGGACGAGATCGAGGCGGTGGTGAAGGAGCTGAACGAGGACCCGACCTGCACCGGTTACATCGTCCAGCTCCCGCTCCCCAAGGGCATCGACGAGAACCGCATCCTCGAACTCATGGACCCGGACAAGGACGCCGACGGCCTCCACCCGATGAACCTCGGCCGTCTCGTCCTCAACGAGCCCGCCCCGCTGCCCTGCACCCCGAACGGTGTCCTCACCCTCCTCCGTCGCTACGGCGTGGAGATCAAGGGCGCCGAGGTCGTGGTCGTCGGCCGCGGAGTCACCATCGGCCGCCCGATGCCGCTCCTCCTGACCCGGCGCAGCGAGAACGCGACGGTGACCCAGTGCCACACGGGTACGCGCGATCTCTCCTCGCACCTCAAGCGCGCCGACATCATCGTCGCCGCCGCCGGTTCCGCCCACCTGATCCGGCCCGAGGACGTGAAGCCGGGCGCCGCCGTCCTCGACGTCGGTGTCTCGCGGGGCGCCGACGGCAAGATCGTGGGCGACGTCCACCCGGGCGTCGCCGAGGTCGCCGCCTGGATCTCCCCGAACCCCGGCGGAGTCGGCCCGATGACCCGCGCCCAGCTGCTCGTCAACGTGGTCGAGGCGGCGGAGCGCAGTGTCGCCTGAGAGCAAGGACCCCGGTCTCGGCAAGGGCACGGATGCCGTGGACGACATCGAACCCGACAGTGGTGCGGACTCCGTGGACGACATCGAGGTCACGGACGCGGTCAGCGCGCCCGACGCCGAGGGGAACCCGCGCCGCACCACCCGCCGCTTCCCCCTCTTCACCCGGGACACCGCCCGCCCCGAGGGCGGCGGCCGGGCCGCCCCGCGCGACGCCCCGGCCCCGGCCCGCCAGTGGCCGATCCTCGCCGTCCTCGGCACGGTCGGCCTCGGCCTCCTGCTGACCGCCTTCGACGTCTTCCGCTACGGAATCCTGCTGATCGGCGCCGCGCTGCTGGCCGGCGCCGTCCTGCGCTGGGTCATGCCGGACGTCGGCATGCTCGCCGTACGCTCCCGCTTCACCGACATCGTCACCTACGCCGTACTCGGCCTCGCGATCGTCCTGCTGGCGATGATGGCGCAGCCGAAGCCGTGGCTGACGATCCCGTACCTCAAGGACACGCTCCACTACACGGTCAACAGCAACTAGCGCCCGGCACACGGCAGTTCGCGACACCCGCAGTTCGCGAAACACGACGGCGGCCCGTCCTCTCCCCCGAGCAAGGACGCGCCGCCGTCTGCGTTCACCTTGCCGACTTGTGGACCGGCTGTTCAATGGCTGTCGGCGCGCTGTGGCAGGGAGGTGACCGTTTCGCTACGCGGTCCGCACCGCCCGGCGACGAGGGAACCGTTCCCCTTCCGGCGTCGTCATTTCGCTCGGAGCGGCCAAATGAGGACACCTATGGGGAACGCCTATGGGGAACACCTGTGGGGACCCCTATGGGGACGCGGGGGAGGTGCGATGGGCGGCTGGCAGCCGCTGCCGGACGAACTGCCGGCGGAGGTGCGGCACTTCGTGGAGCAGTTGCGCCTCCTCAAGGACCGCACCGGGCTGAGCCTGGTCGCGCTCGGCGCGCGCACCGCGTACAGCAAGTCCTCCTGGCACCGCTATCTCAACGCCACCCAGCCCCCGCCCCGCCAAGCCGTCGTCGCCCTGTGCCGGGTGGCCGGCGTCGACCATGAACGCATCGGTGTGCGCTGGGAGTTGGCGGTCCAGGCATGGCCCCGCCCGGAGACGGTTCCGGGAAAGGGGGAGGGGGAGGAGGAGGCCGGGGACGAGTACCGGGACGATCCGACCCTGCCGTGGTGGGACACACCGCCGGAGAAGCCGAAGAGCGGGCGAGGGCAACCCGGTGGACGACTGCTCCGGTACGCGTTGTTGCTGTTGCTTTTCATGCTCCTCACGGCTGTTGTGGGAGTGATGGCCCTTGTGTCGATGTATTGACAAGTTTGCGGATTTGCAACGAACTCGACCAACAACCGCGTTAGCGTGGGCAATTCAGGGCAGAGGGGGGAAGCAATGCCTCGTTGGAGGGCCTTGCCGGATGAACTCGATCCGCAGGTCAGGGAGTTCGCGAGCCAGTTGCGCAGGCTCGTGGACCGCAGCGGCCTGAGCATCGCGGCGGTGGCCGACCGCACGGGCTACAGCAAGACGTCCTGGGACCGTTATCTCAACGGCCGGCTCCTCGCACCGAAGGGCGCGATCGTCGCCCTGGCCGAGGTCACCGGCACCAGTCCCGTTCATCTGACCACGATGTGGGAGCTCGCCGAGCGTGCCTGGAGCCGCTCCGAGATGCGGCACGACATGACCATGGAGGCGATGCGGGTCTCCCAGGCGCGTGCCGCGCTGGGGGAGTTCGGAGCGCCCCCGGCACCCGCACAGGGCGGCAAGGCGCAGGGCGGCAGGACGGCCCGTAAGGGTGGCGGCGGTGCCACCGCAACTCCGGGGATCGCAGGCCCGGCGGGAGTGTCCCCGACGGTGCCGCCACAGCCGACGACACCCGACAGCGACGTACGGGAAGGTGCTTCGAAGGACGCACGGGAGGGTCCGTCGGACGTACGAGAAGGTGCGTCGGACGTACGGGAGGGTCCGTCGAAGGTCGCCAACTCCTGGGGGATCGCCGGGTATCCGGGACCGAAGCAGGCCGGTGGCGGGGGCGGCTCCGGTGCCGAAGCGGCGGCCGTGAAGCCCGAGCCCGAGGTGCCGGTTCCGTACGGCGAACCGGCGCAGCCGTCCCGGCCCTTGGCGCCGCCCGGCGGGGTGGGCGGTGCCAAGCGGCGGGTGCTGATGTTCGGTGCGGGGGTCGTCGGGGTGCTCGTGGTGATCGCGGCCGTGTTCCTGTTCACCAACAACGGCGGCGAGGACAAGAAGGCCAGGGCCACGCACACCTCGGCCTCGGCGTCCGCCCGTACGAACCCCGACCTGCCGGCCGGAGTGAAGTGCGTGGGCTCCGGCTGCACCGGCAAGGACGCCGAGGGCATGGGCTGCACCACGGAGGCGGGCGCGGTGACCACCGCCAAGACCGCGACCGTCGGCACGACCGTCGTCGAGGTCCGCTACAGCAAGACCTGCGGCGCCGCCTGGGGCCGTATCACCACGGGTGTGGCGGGGGACTCCGTCCAGGTGAGCGCGGGGACCGCCAAGGAGACCGACACCATCACGGCGACCGGCGACGCCATCGCCTACACCCCGATGGTGGCCGTGAAGGACGCCGGCGAGGCGAAGGCCTGCGTGACGCTGGCGTCGGGGCAGAAGGGGTGCACGACGTAGTCCACATGTGTGGGGATTCTGTGTACGTGCGGAATGCCTGCCCCCGATCGGGGGCAGGCGGAAAGTACCCCCACGGGAGTCCGGACACTCGGTACCCCCGACGGCGGTCGTCCGGTGTTCCTCTCCCGAGCCGGACGGCCGCCTCATTTGTGCGTGGACCCGTTCTGTGGGGTGGGCCACATGGACCCGGGAGTCCGGGATCGCGGATGCGCGATAGCCTGACCGGTGGATCTCTTGACGCCAAGAGATCGATCATTTGTACGTCCCGCACCCCGGGGCAGTGCCGCCCCACCGCCAGCTGTCATACGGAGAACGCCATGACCCGCACTCCCGTGAACGTCACCGTCACCGGCGCGGCCGGCCAGATCGGTTACGCCCTGCTCTTCCGCATCGCCTCCGGCCAGCTGCTCGGCGCGGACGTGCCGGTCAAGCTGCGTCTCCTGGAGATCACCCCGGCGCTCAAGGCCGCCGAGGGCACGGCGATGGAGCTCGACGACTGCGCCTTCCCGCTCCTTCAGGGCATCGACATCACGGACGACCCGAACGTCGCCTTCGCCGGCACCAACGTCGCCCTCCTCGTCGGCGCCCGCCCCCGCACCAAGGGCATGGAGCGCGGTGACCTGCTCTCCGCCAACGGCGGCATCTTCAAGCCGCAGGGCAAGGCCATCAACGACAACGCCGCGGACGACATCAAGGTCCTCGTCGTCGGCAACCCGGCCAACACCAACGCGCTCATCGCGCAGGCCGCCGCCCCGGACGTACCGGCCGACCGCTTCACCGCGATGACCCGCCTCGACCACAACCGCGCGCTGACCCAGCTCGCGAAGAAGACGGGCACCACGGTCGCCGACATCAAGCGTCTGACCATCTGGGGCAACCACTCCGCCACCCAGTACCCCGACATCTTCCACGCCACGGTCGCCGGCAAGAACGCCGCCGAGACCGTGAACGACGAGAAGTGGCTGGCCGAGGAGTTCATCCCGACCGTCGCCAAGCGCGGCGCCGCGATCATCGAGGCCCGCGGCGCGTCCTCGGCGGCCTCCGCCGCGAACGCCGCGATCGACCACGTCCACACCTGGGTCAACGGCACGGCGGACGGCGACTGGACCTCGATGGGCATCCCCTCGGACGGTTCCTACGGCGTCCCGGAGGGCCTCATCTCCTCCTTCCCGGTCACAACGAAGGACGGCGTCCACGAGATCGTCCAGGGCCTGGACATCAACGAGTTCTCCCGCGCCCGCATCGACGCGTCGGTGAAGGAGCTGGAGGAGGAGCGCGAGGCGGTCCGCTCCCTCGGCCTCATCTGAGCCGCTCGATCCGAGCCATCTGCGGGCCGTTCTCGACGGCTCTGTCACGGGCTTGCGCGGGCCCTGTTCCGGTTACGACCGGAGCGGGGCCCGTTCCCTTTTCTGTCGCTACCGTCTGAAGCGGTACGTGGTGGGTGATTCGGGGGGTTCGTGATGGCTGGTTGGGATGGCTCGGGCGATGGCTCCGGGGGCTTCGGTGCCGAGCGCGGTCCGAGCGAGGAGAGGGGACAGGCGGCCTGGTCCGTGTGGTCCACGGCGGAGACGCAGACCTCGCTGACCCCGCCGGCGTGGGTGTCACCACCGGCTCCCGCCCCGGCTCCAACTCCGGTTCTCGCGCCCGCTTCCGGCCGTCGTGCCTGGCGGGTGGTCCTCGCGGTGGCTCTCGCGGTGGTGCTGGGCGCCGGCGCCGGGGGCGGGGTCTGGTACGTCACGCACGGGCGCGGCACGCACAACCACGTGGACGCGAGCGCGAGTTCGAGTCCGAGTGCAACCGGGCCCGGATCGTCGTACCGCGCCGCCCAGGACCCCACCGGCTACACGGTCGACGTCCCCAAGGGCTGGACCCGTACCCAACGGCAGGGCGCGAAGGCCCCGGTGATCACCTACGACTCCCCGGACCGCACCCGCCGCCTCCAGATCTTCCGCGTCTCGGAGAACTCCCCGGCCGAGTCCCTCGACCTGGCCGAGAACGACCCCGGCTACGGCTTCGTCCGGCAGCCCGGTTACCAGGTCGTCGACCGCGCCTCCGGCCCCACTTGGGCCGAATTGACCTACCGCTACGACGACCAGGACAAGGGCGCCCGCCGGGTGATCGACCACCGCTTCCGGGCGGCCGACGGCAGGCTCTACGCGATCCGGTCCAGTGGCCCCGAGTCTCTCGATCCCGCCCTGGTCAGGGGCGCGCTCACCGCGGCGGTGGGTTCCTTCTGCCCGGCGGGCGCGAACTGCGGGTAGGCCGGAGGCGGACTACGGGTAGGCCGGGGGCGGACTACGGATGGGTCAGGGGCGGACTAGGGGTGGGTCAGGGCGCCGGGGGGTCGGGTCCACCAGCCGCTTCTCGAACCAGTGGTCCGCGTAGACATGGTCCACGTACGCCGGAATCTCCGCGTACCCGCACGCCCGGTACATCGCCTGCGCCTCCGTGAGCGCCGCGTGCGTGTCCAGCCGTACGACGGTGAAGTCGTGTTCTACGGCGGCCCGTTCCAACTCCGCGAGGACGCGGCGGGCGAGGCCGAGGCGGCGGGCGTCGGGGTGGACCCAGAGGTGCCGGATCTCGCCGACGCCCGGCTCCAGGGTCCGCAGCGCCCCGCAGGCCACGGGCCGCCCCTCCTCGTACGCGACGAAGAACGCGCCCGCGTCCCCGGTGACCTCCTGCGGCCGTACGAGATCGGTCTTGTCGAAGCCCTCCGGGAAACGGGCGTCGATGTCGGCGGCGTAGGCGTCGAGGCAGGCGCGGGCGTCCTCGGTGGCGCCGTCGACGAGGGTGATCGTGATGCCGGCGAGGCGGAGGAGGCGTTGTGTCGTTGCCAACGCGTGGGTCAGTTCGGTGCGTTGGGGTGCGGTGAGGGTGGCGAGGAGACCGGCGGCGAGCGCGTTGGCGCGGCGTTGCTGCTCCTTGACCTCGACGCGGCCTGCGTCGGTGAGCTCGATCAGGCGCAGGCGGGTGTCGTGCGGGGGCACGGTGAGCCGTACCAGGCCCTGCGCCTCCAGGGACTTCGCCATCCGGCTCAAGTAGCCCGCGTCCAGGGCGAGTCGGCCGCGCAGTTCCCGCAGCGAGACCCCGTCACCGATCTCGAAGAGCAGCCGGGCCTCGCCGAGCGGGCGGTCCTGGCCGAGGTAGTGGTCGTCGAGCGCGCCGATGCGGCGGGTGAAATAGCGGTTGAAGTGCCGGAAGGCCGCGACGTCCTCCGCCGGCGCCGATTCGGTCGGCATCGATTCGGTCGGCACCGGTTCCGCCGGGGTGTCCGTGACTGGCTCCATAGTTCTTTGACTTTAGTCAAAGGAGTCGAGGGAGTCCATGGTGATGCGGCTTTTGTGCCTCTGTTAAGTGACTCGGCCCACTTTCGGCCATGGATTGCGCATGCATACGGACGTCCCGGGCAGGCGCTCCCGGTCCCCGAGAGTGACAGTTAGGTGACGCTGGGACGCTGAACAGGAACGGAAGGCAATACCGATCATGGCCGACAACACGGAACAGCAGGCGGGGAAGACCATTCACGCGGGCGGGGAGTGGCTGGAAGCGGTCTCCGGCGCCACGCGCGAGATCATCGACCCCGCGGACGCGCTGCCGTTCGCCGTGGTCGCGGAGGGCGACGAGAAGGACACGGACATAGCCGTCGCCGCCGCCCGCGCCGCCTTCGACGGCGGTGAGGGGGCCTGGCCGCGCACGCCCGTCACCGAGCGCGCCGACCTGCTGCGCCGCGTCGCCGACCTGCTCGTGCGCGACCGCGAGCAGCTCGGCCTGCTGGAGAGCCGGGACGCGGGCAAGACCGTAGAGGAGGGTCGTGTCGACATCGACTGTGTCGCCGACGCCTTCCGCTACTTCGCCGACCTCGTCGCCGCCGAGGCCCCCGGCCGGGTCGTCGACGCGGGCACGCCCGAGGTGCACAGCGTCGTCGTGCACGAGCCCGTCGGCGTCTGCGCGCTGATCACCCCCTGGAACTATCCGCTGCTCCAGGCGAGTTGGAAGATCGCGCCCGCTCTCGCGGCCGGCAACACCTTCGTCGTCAAGCCCAGCGAGATCACCCCGCTGACGACGGTCGCCCTGATCGACCTGCTCGTCGAGGCCGGACTGCCGTCCGGTGTCGCCAACATCGTCACCGGGCCAGGGCACTCGGTCGGCGCCCGGCTCGCCGAGCACCCCGACGTCGACCTCGTCTCCTTCACCGGCGGTCTGGCCAGCGGCACGAAGGTGGCCCAGGCCGCCGCCGTGAGCGTCAAGAAGGTCGCCCTCGAACTCGGCGGCAAGAACCCCAACGTCGTCTTCGCCGACGCCTGCGCCACCGAAGAGGGCTTCGACACCGCCGTCGACCAGGCCCTCAACGCGGCCTTCATCCACAGCGGCCAGGTCTGCTCGGCGGGCGCCCGGCTCATCGTCGAGGAAACCGTCCGGGAACGCTTCGTCGCCGAACTCGCCCGCCGCGCCGAGAAGATCCGCCTGGGCCGCGGCACCGAGGACGGCGTCGAGTGCGGCCCGCTCGTCTCCGAACAGCAGCGCGCCAAGACCGAGTCGTACGTCGCCGCCGCCCTCGCCGACGGCGCGGTGCTGCGCTCTGGCGGCAAGCGTCCCGAGCCGACCGCGACCCGGCCCGCCACCGGTTACTTCTACGAGCCGACCGTCCTGGACCAGTGCCACCGCGAGATGAGCGTCGTACGCGAGGAGGTCTTCGGACCGGTCCTCACCGTAGAGACCTTCCGCACCGAGGACGAGGCGGTCGCGCTCGCCAACGACACCGAGTACGGCCTCGCGGGCGCCGTCTGGACCGCCGACGCGGGCCGCGCGCGACGCGTCGCCGGACGGCTGCGGCACGGCACCGTCTGGATCAACGACTTCCACCCCTACCTCCCGCAGGCGGAGTGGGGCGGCTTCGGAAAGAGCGGTGTGGGCCGGGAGCTGGGCCCCGCCGGACTCGCCGAGTACCGCGAGGCCAAGCACGTCTACCAGAACCTGGCGCCGAAGCCGGTGCGCTGGTTCGCGGGCTGACGCTTGTCCGGTTCGCGGGCCGACCCGTGCTCGGCTCGCCGGCCAACCCCCCCGTTCGGTTCGCGGGCGGCCCCACGTCCCCTTCGACCCCCAGCCCCCACTGGAGTGAGTACCCCCATGCCCGACAACGAATACGACTATGTCGTCATCGGCGGCGGCACCGCAGGCTCCGTCATCGCCTCCCGTCTCACCGAGAACCCCGACGTCACCGTCGCCGTCATCGAGGGCGGCCCCAGCGACGTCGGCCGCGAGGACGTACTGACCCTGCGCCGCTGGATGGGCCTCCTCGGCGGCGAGCTGGACTACGACTACCCGACCACCGAACAGCCGCGCGGCAACTCCCACATCCGGCACAGCCGCGCCCGTGTGCTCGGCGGCTGCTCCTCGCACAACACCCTCATCGCCTTCAAGCCGCTGCCGTCCGACTGGGACGAGTGGGAGGCGGCCGGCGCCAAGGGCTGGGGCGCGATCTCGATGGAGGCGTACTACGCCCGCCTCCTCAACAACATCGTCCCCGTCGACGAGAAGGACCGGAACGCCATCGCCCGCGACTTCGTCGACGCGGCCCAGGCGGCGCTCGACGTCCCGCGCGTCGAGGGTTTCAACAAGGCGCCCTTCACGGACGGCGTCGGCTTCTTCGACCTCGCCTACCACCCGGAGAACAACAAGCGGTCCTCGGCTTCGGTCGCGTATCTCCACCCGGTGATGGACGAGCGCCCCAACCTCACCCTTTTCCTTGAGACCTGGGCCCACCGCCTGGAGTTGGACGGCACTCGCGCGGAAGGTGTGCACGTCCGCACCAAGGACGGCGAGGAACTCCTCGTCCGCGCCCGCCGCGAGGTCGTCCTGTGCGCCGGCGCCGTCGACTCCCCGCGTCTGCTCCTGCACTCGGGCATCGGCCCCCGCGAGGACCTCGAAGCGCTCGGCATCCCCGTCGCGGTCGACCTCCCGGGCGTCGGCGAGAACCTCCTCGACCACCCCGAGTCGGTGATCGTCTGGGAGACCCACGGGCCGATCCCGGAGAACTCCGCGATGGACTCCGACGCGGGCCTGTTCGTGCGCCGCGACCCCGGGCACCCGGGCCCCGACCTGATGTTCCACTTCTACCAGGTGCCCTTCACCGACAACCCCGAGCGCCTCGGCTACGAACGCCCCGAGTTCGGCGTCTCCATGACCCCCAACATCCCCAAGCCGAAGAGCCGCGGCCGCCTGTACCTGGAGAGCGCCGACCCGGCGGTCAAACCCGCCCTGGACTTCCGCTACTTCACCGACGAGGACGACTACGACGGCCGCACCCTCGTCGACGGCATCCGCATCGCCCGCGAGATCGCGAGGACCGAACCACTCGCCGGCTGGCTGAAGCGGGAGGTGTGCCCCGGCCCGGAGATCCTCGGCGACGCGGAACTGAGCGAGTACGCCCGCAAGGTCGCCCACACCGTCTACCACCCGGCGGGCACCTGCCGCATGGGCGCCGACACCGACGAACTGGCCGTGGTCGACCCCGAGTTGAGGGTCCGCGGCCTGGACGGTCTCCGTGTCGCCGACGCCTCCGTCTTCCCGACCATGCCCGCCGTGAACCCGATGATCGGGGTGCTCATGGTCGGCGAGAGGGCCGTCGACCTGATCGGAGGCGGTGCCCGATGAGTACGACTCCGATGACACCCCCGACCCTGCCCCCGACCGGGCCGGTCTTCTCCGTCGAGGGCCTGTGGAAGGTCTTCGGCCCGAAGGCCGACCAGGTCCCCGCCGACCCCGAGCTCACCGCCCTGGACGCCGCCGGCCTGCGCACCCGCACCGGCTGCACCGCCGCCGTCCGTGACGTCTCCTTCGACGTGCGCAAGGGCGAGGTCTTCGTGGTGATGGGCCTGTCCGGCTCCGGCAAGTCCACCCTGGTCCGCTGCCTCACCCGCCTCATCGAACCCACCGCGGGCACCATCGCCATCGACGGCGAGGACGTCCGCGCCATGGACAAGGCCCGGCTGCGCGAACTCCGCCGCCACCGCGCCGCGATGGTCTTCCAGCACTTCGGCCTCCTCCCGCACCGCACGGTCCTCGACAACGTCGCCTACGGCCTGGAGATCCAGGGCATCGGCAGGGCCGAGCGCCGCCGCCGGGCCGCCGAGGTCGTCACCAAGGTCGGCCTGGAAGGCATGGAACAGCGCCGCCCCGGCCAGCTCTCCGGCGGTCAGCGCCAACGCGTCGGCCTGGCACGGGCGTTGGCGGTCGACCCCCAAGTCCTCCTGTTCGACGAGCCGTTCAGCGCGCTCGACCCGCTGATCCGGCGCGACATGCAGGAGGAGGTCGTCCGGCTGCACCGCGAGGAGGGCCGCACGATGGTCTTCATCACCCACGACCTGAACGAGGCGCTGAAGCTCGGCGACCGCATCGCCCTGATGCGCGACGGCCGCATCGTCCAACTCGGCACCCCCGAGGAGATCGTCGGCTCACCCGCCGACGACTACGTCCGCGAGTTCGTACGGGACGTACCGCGCGCGGAGGTCATGACGGTCCGTACGGCGATGCGGCCCGGCGACTGCGGAGGTCAGGAGCACCCCGGTGCGCTCGCGGCCGACGCGGTCGTCGCCGAGGCGATCAAGGTCGTGTCCCGCACCGGACAGCCCGCCTGCGTCGTGGAGGACGGCCGCTGTCTGGGCGTGGTCGACCACGCGCGGTTGCTGGACGTCGTGGCGGGGGCGGAGCTCCACAAGGAGGCGGTCTGATGGCCACGGTCACCGCACCCGCCCCGCGCCTCGCCCTCCCCGGAGTCCTCCGGCACCGGGCCGCGCACAAGCTCCTGCTGCTCGCGCTCGCCGCGGCGGTCCTCGTGCCGCTCGCCAACGCGCACTGGTCCAGCGGCAGTTGGCCGCACGCCCTCACCGTCGACCTGTCCGGGCCGCTGGGCCGGGCCAACGACTGGATCATCGACAACCGCGACAGTTCCCCGCTGTTCCTCTACTTCTTCGGCTACATCAGCAACGCCGTCGTCCTCTCCGTACGCGCCGTGTACCTGGTCCTGCTCGCCGCGGGCTGGGCGGGCGTCACAGCGTTCGGCGCGCTCGTCGCCTGGCGGGTGGCGGGCGTACGGCTCGCGATCGGGACGGGCGTCGCCTTCCTCGCCTGCGGGCTGCTCGGCATGTGGGTACCGACCATGCAGACCCTCGCCCTGATGGTGGTCGCGGTGCTCACCTCGGTCGTCGTGGGCGCGCTGCTCGGCCTGGCCGGCGGCCTCTCCGAGCGGACGGACCGCGCACTGCGCCCGGTCCTGGACACCATGCAGGTGCTCCCGGCCTTCGCCTACCTCCTCCCCGTCGTCCTCGTCTTCGGCATCGGCGTCCCCGCCGCCGTCCTCGCCACCGTCGTCTACGCCGCCCCGCCCATGGCCCGCCTCACCGCGCTCGGCCTGCGCGACGCCGACCCGGAGGTCCTGGAGGCCGTCGAGTCCCTGGGCGCCACCGGACGCCAGCGCCTGTTGACCGCACGGCTCCCGCTGGCCCGCAAACAACTCCTCCTCGGCCTCAACCAGACGATCATGATGGCCCTCTCCATGGCCGTCATCGCCTCCGTCATCGGCGCCGGAGGCCTCGGCGACCGCGTCTACCAGGCCCTCGCCTCCGTGGACGTCGGCGCGGCCCTGGCCGCCGGCATCCCGATCGTGCTCCTGGCCGTCGTACTGGACCGCGTCACCGCGGCGGCGGGCCAACAGTCCGACGCGTCCGCGGGGGAGCCGGGGTCGGGACTCCGCCCGTGGCTGTACGCGCTCGGCGCCACCGTGGTCGTAGCGGTGGCCGTCCGTCTGGCCGGCGCCCTGGACTGGCCCTCCGGCTGGACCCTGAACATCGCCGAACCGGTGAACCGCGTCGTCGACTGGATGACCGCCCACCTCTACTCCGGCGTCCCCTACCTCGGCGGCACCGCCGACTGGGCCGGCCGCTTCACCACCTGGGTCCTGGACCCCGTCCGCGACGGTCTGCAGTGGCTGCCCTGGTGGTCGGTGCTGCTGATCGTCGCCGCCCTCGCCTGGGTGATCGGCACCTGGCGCACCGCGATCACCGCCGTCCTCGCCATGGCCGCGATCGGCGTGCTCGGGGTGTGGAAGCCGTCCCTCGACACGCTGTCGCAGGTGTTGGCCGCCGTGGCCGTCA
This sequence comes from Streptomyces sp. NPDC058469, assembly GCF_042721125.1. Taxonomy (NCBI): domain Bacteria; kingdom Bacillati; phylum Actinomycetota; class Actinomycetes; order Kitasatosporales; family Streptomycetaceae; genus Streptomyces; species Streptomyces sp. NPDC058469. The sequence goes on along the minus strand of NZ_JBHXME010000040.1, from coordinate 26,806 downwards.
CCCTCGTCCTCGGCTTCGCGACCGGCATCGCCGCCGCCCGCAGCGACCGCTTCGAACGGGCCCTGCGCCCCGTCCTCGACGTCTGCCAGACGATGCCGCAGTTCGTGTACCTGATCCCGGTCGTCGCCCTGTTCGGCGTAGGCCGCGCCCCCGCCGTCGCGGCGGCGGTCGTCTACGCCCTCCCCGCCGTCGTCCGCATCACCACCCAGGGCCTGCGCCAGGTCGACCCGGCCGCCCTGGAGTCGGCCCGCTCACTCGGCGCGACCAGTGCCCAGCAGCTACGGCAGATCCAACTCCCGCTCGCCCGCCCGGCGTTGCTCCTCGCCGTCAACCAGGGCGTGGTCCTCGTCCTCGCCGTCGTCATCATCGGCGGCCTGGTCGGCGGCGGCGCCCTCGGCTACGACGCCGTATTCGGCCTCGCGCAGGGCGACTTGGCGACCGGACTCGTCGCCGGCGCCGCGATCGTCTGCCTCGGCCTGATGCTCGACCGGGTGACCCAGCCGACGGAACGCCGCACCAAGAAGGGAGCGTGACATGCGAGTTCGTACGGTGTATTCGGTCGCCGCGGTGACGTCCCTCGCCCTGCTCTCGGGCTGCGGCGCCGCCGACATGACCAAGCAGGCCTCGCCCTTCGCCAACGCGCAGGGCGCCAAGACCGTGACCCTCTCCGTCCAGTCCTGGGTGGGCGCGCAGGCCAACGTGGCTGTCGCGCAGTACCTGTTGGAGCACAAGCTCGGCTACCGCGTCGACACCGTCCAGGTCGACGAGGTCCCCGCGTGGGACGCGCTCAGCCAGGGCCGGGTCGACGCGATCCTGGAGGACTGGGGCCACCCCGACCAGGAGAAGCGCTACGTCGACGACAAGAAGACGATCACGCGCGCGGGCGGCCTCGGGGTCACCGGGCACATCGGCTGGTACGTCCCGACCTACCTGGTCAAGCAGCATCCGGACATCACCAACTGGAAGAACCTCAACAAGTACTCCTCGCTTTTCCGCACCGCCGAGAGCGGCAGCAAGGGCCAGTTGATGGACGGCTCGCCCTCCTACGTCACCAACGACAAGGCCCTGGTGACGAACCTGAAGCTCGACTACCAGGTGGTCTTCGCCGGTTCGGAGGCCGCGCAGATCACCCAGATGAAGCAGTTCGCCAAGGAGAAGAAGCCCTTCCTCACCTACTGGTACGCACCCCAGTGGCTCTTCAAGAAGGTCCCCATGACGGAGGTGAAACTCCCCGCCTACAAGGAGGGCTGCGACGCCGACGCCGCCAAGGTCGCCTGCGCCTACCCCCACACCCCGCTGGAGAAGTACCTCAACACGGACTTCGCCAAGCGCGGCGGCAAGGCGGCGGCCTTCCTGAAGAAGTTCAACTGGACGACCGAGGACCAGAACGAGGTCTCCCTGATGATCGCCGACCAGAAACTGTCCCCGGCCGACGCCGCGAAGAAGTGGGTGGACAACCACCCCTCCACGTGGAAGGCGTGGCTGTCCTGACCCCGCTCACCGCTTCAGCTCGTCGGCCCTTCCCCGGAGTGCGAGTGCCGCCCAGCGCTGGAGCCCCGGCCCGAACGTGATGCGCGTGGCCCCGAGTTCACCGAGTGCGGTGGGCGAGGGGCCGCTGCCGTCCAGCCGCGCGAGCGCGTTGACCGGCCCGCGGATACCGGACCGCAGCAACGGCAGCACATCCGCTGGAGCCATGATCGGATAGACACAGTCGGCACCCGCCGCGACGTACAACGCGGCCCGCTCGATGGCCCGTTCGGGGTTCCCGTCACCGTGCAGGAAGGTGTCGACCCGCGCGTTGACGAACAACCGGTCCGCCGCCACCGCCCGCACCTCGGCCAGCCAGTCCGCGTGCCGCCGCGGGTCCTTGAGCACACCCCCGTCGGAGTCCTCAAGGTTGCAGCCCACCGCCCCCGCCTCCAGCAGCCGCTCCACCAACTCCTTCGGCGCGAGACCGTACCCGCCCTCGATGTCCGCCGACACCGGCACGTCCACGGCCCGCACGATCCGCGCGACCGCCGCGAACATCTCGTCCGCCGGCGTGGCCCCGTCCTCGTACCCGAGCGAGGCGGCCACCCCGGCACTGGGCGTGGCGAGCGCCGCGAACCCGGCCTCCACGAACACCCGCGCACTGACCGCGTCCCAGGGCCCGGGCAGCACCAGCGGATCACCGGGCAGCCGCCGCTGATGCAGACTCCGGAACAGCTCGACCTCGCTCACGGCCGACGCTCCCGGACCTCGCGGTCCAACGCCCTTGCAGGTGAGGTCACTTGTACTGTCCCGCCTTGTAGTGCCCCGGCACCATCCGCGTGCTCACACCGAACCGGTTCCACGCGTTGATCACCGTGATCGCGGCGATCAGCTGCGCCAGCTCGGCCTCCTCGAACTGCTCGGCCGCCCGCTCGTACACCTCGTCCGGCACGAAACCGTCCGTGATCACGGTGACCGCCTCGGTCAGCTCGATCGCCGCCAGCTCCTGCTCGGTGTAGAAGTGCCGCGACTCCTCCCACGCGCCGAGCTGAATGATCCGCTCCACGCTCTCGCCCGCCGCGAGCGCGTCCTTGGTGTGCATGTCGAGGCAGAACGCGCAGTGGTTGAGCTGCGAGGCGCGGATCTTCACCAGTTCCAGCAGCTTCGGGTCGAGGCCCCGACGGGCGGCGGCGTCGAGACGGACCATCGCCTTGTAGACCTCGGGCGCGTGCTGGGCCCAGTCCAGGCGGGGGCTGTGTTCGGGGGCGTAAGGAGCTTCCTGTGCTGTGGTCATGTCTTCGACTCTAGAAGCCAGGCAGCCCAGGAGTATGGTCCATTTCCATGGCGAAATCTTGGGCCACTTTTGGCGTCGACCTGCATGTCGAACCGACTGGCACCAGCACCGGTGTCCGCCGCGGCCTCACGGACGCCCTGCGCGACGCCGTCCGCACCGGCCGCCTCGCCCCCGGCACCCGGCTGCCCTCCTCCCGCTCCCTCGCCGCAGACCTGGGCATCGCCCGCAACACGGTCGCCGACGCCTACGCCGACCTCGTCGCCGAGGGCTGGCTCACCGCCCGCCAGGGCTCCGGCACCCGCGTCGCCGAACGCGCCGTCGTCCCGCCCACGGACGCGGCCCCGCCCCGCCGCCTCCGCGGCCGCCCCACCTACGACCTCGTCCCCGGCACCCCCGACCTCGCCTCCTTCCCCCGCACCGAGTGGCTCAAGGCCGCCCGCCGCGCCCTCACCACCGCCCCCTATCAGGCCCTCGGCTACGGCGACCCACGAGGCCGTGTCGAACTGCGCACCGCCCTCGCCGCCTACCTCTCCCGCGCCCGCGGCGTACGCGCCGACCCCGAGCACATCCTGATCAGCGGCGGCATCTCCCACGGCCTACGGCTGCTCGGCGCCGTCCTGCGGGCCCGCGGCGCCCACACGATCGCGGTGGAGTCCTACGGCCTCGCGGTGCACTGGCAGATCCTGGCCGAGGCCGGTCTGCGCACCCGCGCGCTCCCCTTCGACCAACTGGGCACGAACCCCGGGCAGTTGACGGACGAACCGGCGGTGCTGCTCACCCCCGCCCACCAGTTCCCCATGGGCGTCCCCCTCCGCCACGACCGCCGCTCCGCCGTCGTCGACTGGGCCCGGCGCACCGGCGGCCTGGTCCTGGAGGACGACTACGACGGCGAGTTCCGCTACGACCGCCAGCCGATCGGCGCCCTCCAGGGCCTCGACCCGAACCACGTCGTCTACCTCGGCACCGCCAGCAAGTCCCTCGCCCCCGGCCTCCGCCTGGCCTGGATGGTCCTGCCCCCCTCACTGATGGAGGAGGTCGCGAAGGCGAAGGGCGGCATCGACACCTGCGGCGTCCTGGACCAACTGACCCTCGCCGAGTTCATCACCTCCGGCGCCTACGACCGCCACGTCCGCGCCGCCCGCCTGCGCTACCGCCGCCGCCGCGACACCCTGGTCGACGCCCTCGCCCAGCACGCCCCCGACGTCCACGTCACCGGCATCGCGGCCGGCTTCCACGCCGTCCTCAGCCTCCCACCCGGCACCGAACAGTCGGTGGTCCAGGCCGCCGCCTGGCAGGGCCTGGCCCTCCACTCCCTGTCCTTCTACCGCCACGAACACGCCCTCGCCGACCCCCTGGACGCCCTGGTCGTGGGCTACGGCACACCACCGGACCACGCGTGGGCGGGGGCGGTGGAGGCGCTGTGCCGGGTGCTGCCGTGAAGGTGCGCACCACTCAACGCAGGCCGGTGCAATCCAGCCCATCCGGCGCTTGAGGACAAGCCGGAGACGGCCTCTTTTCAGCGCAGGCCAGCACATTCAGCCTGTCCGGCGTTTGAGGACGAGGCCTCTTCAGGGCCGAAGCGGGGTCTGGGGGCGCAGCCCCCCCCGGGACGGTCACCCCAACTCACCCGCACCCTCCACCGCTCCACCGCCGGAGGCCGGCGCCTCTCCAAACCGCGCCAACGCCAATGCCCCCGCCACCGCCACCAGGAACCCCAGCACCGCCAGCCACTCCAGCCCGTCCCGCGTACGGTCCCCGAGCCACACCACCCCCACCGCCGCCGGCCCGAGCGTCTCCCCGATCACCAACCCCGCCGTCGCCGTCGTCACAGACCCCCGCTGCAGGGCCGTCGTCAGCAACAAGAACCCCGCACCGCCACCGACAAGCAGCGCGTACGTCGCCGGATTGCCGACCAGCGTCGAGGGGGAGAGCGAGTCGATCAACCGAACGGCCACCTCGACCACCCCGAACCCGAACCCGGCCCCCAGCCCCAGCGCCAACGCCCGCCCCCGCTCCGGCAGTCGCCCCCCGACCAGCCCGAGCAACAGCACCGCCCCCGCCGTCCCCAGCATCGCCCACTTCAACGCCATGGACCCGTCCCGGTGCCCCTCCGCCCCGGACGCCAGCCCCAGCATCGCCAGCCCCGCGCACACCACGCCGACGGCCGCCCACTCCATCCCGCTGAGCCGAACTCCCAGCAGCCGGGCGGCCACCACCGCCGTCACCGCGAGGCTCGACGCCAGTGCCGCCCCGACCGCGTAGATGGGAAGCGACCGCAGCGCCGCGATCTGGAACACGAACCCCAGACCGTCCAACCCCAGCCCCGCCAGATACCGCCACTGCCGCAGCGCCCGCAGCAACAGCGCCGCGTCCCCGCCCCCACCCGTCGTGGCCGCCCGGGCGGCGACCGCCTGCAACACCGTCGCCGTACCGAAGCAGACCGCCGCGCCGAGCGCGCACACCATTCCAAAGAGCACAAAGTGACTCTAGGGGAGGGGAGATCGCCGCGGTCTCCCAGGTGAGCCCTCTCACCCAACTCCAGGAACTCCGGGGCTGTCCCCAGGAACTCCCGGGGCGGTGTCTAGACCCCCAGCACCGCGCGCAGTCGGTCCAGCCCCCAGTCCAGGTCCTCCTGGCTGATCATCAGCGGCGGCGCGATCCGGATCGTCGACCCGTGGGTGTCCTTCACCAGGACGCCCCGGTCCATCAACCTCTCCGAGATCTCCCGGCCCGTCCCGACCGCCGGGGCGATGTCGACCCCCGCCCACAGGCCCCGCCCGCGCACCGCCGTCACCCGGCCCGTACCGGTCAACTGCCGCAGCTCCCCGTGCAGATGCTCCCCGAGCTCCGCGGCCCGCGCCTGGTACTCGCCCGACCGCAGCATCGCGATCACCTCCAGCGCCACCGCACACGCCAGCGGATTCCCGCCGAACGTCGACCCGTGCTCCCCGGGCCGGAACACGCCCAGCACCTCCGCACTCGACACCACCGCCGAAACCGGCACCACCCCGCCGCCCAGCGCCTTCCCGAGCACGTACATGTCGGGCACCACCCCCTCGTGCTCGCACGCGAACGTCCGCCCCGTCCGTCCGAGCCCCGACTGGATCTCGTCGGCGATGAAGAGCACGTTCCGCTCCCGCGTCAACTCCCGCACCCCCGCCAGATATCCGGCCGGCGGCACCAGCACCCCCGCCTCCCCCTGGATCGGCTCCAACAGCACGGCCACCGTGTTCTCACTGATCGCCGCCCGCATCGCGGTGAGATCCCCGTACGGCACGATCTCGAAGCCCGGCGTGTACGGCCCGAAGTCCGCCCGCGCCTCCAGGTCGGTCGAGAAGCTGACGATCGTCGTCGTACGGCCGTGGAAGTTGTTGCCCGCCACCACGATCTTCGCCCTCCCCGCAGGCACGTCCTTGACCTGGTACCCCCACTTCCGGGCCGTCTTCACCGCGGTCTCCACGGCCTCCGCACCCGTGTTCATCGGCAGCACCAGCTCCATGCCGCACAGCTCGGCCAACTGCTCGCAGAACGCGCCGAACCGGTCGTGGTGGAACGCCCGCGACGTCAGCGTCACCCGCTCCAACTGGGCCTTCGCCGCCGCGATCAGCCGCGGATTGCCGTGCCCGAAGTTCAGCGCCGAATAACCGGCCAGCAGATCGAGATAGCGCCGACCCTCCACGTCCGTCATCCACGCACCGTCGGCGGTGGCGACGACCAACGGCAGCGGGTGGTAGTTGTGCGCGGTGTGCGCGTCGGCGGCGGCGATGAGTGCTTCCGTACTGGTCACGGCGTCTCCCGGAGGTGAAGGTGCCCCTTTCTTATCCTCGCCCGCATGGTGGACGCAGGAGCCGCACCGTCCGGCACGCCCGGTAGGCTGAGCGGCGGGCCGTGACTGGCGCGCTGGGATGGGACCGACCATCGGGGAGCGGCCCGAGCTGGAATGTGTGCCGTGCGCCTGGGCCGTACCGAGAACGCCGAACGCCACGTCCGGAGGTCCCCATGCCCGACAATTCCGCGCCCCTCTCCAACGAGTCCACCGCCTTCCGCGCCGCCCTCGACGTGATCCGCGCCGTCGAGCCGCGCGTCGCCGACGCCATCGGCCAGGAAGTCGCCGACCAGCGCGAGATGCTCAAGCTGATCGCCTCCGAGAACTACGCCTCCCCGGCCACCCTCCTGGCCATGGGCAACTGGTTCAGCGACAAGTACGCCGAGGGCACCATCGGCCGCCGCTTCTACGCCGGCTGTCGCAACGTCGACACCGTCGAGGCCCTCGCCGCCGAGCACGCGCGCGAACTCTTCGGCGCCCGCCACGCCTACGTCCAGCCGCACTCCGGCATCGACGCCAACCTCGTCGCCTTCTGGTCGATCCTCGCCGACCGCGTCGAGGTCCCCGCCCTCGCGAAGGCGGGCGTCCGCCAGGTCAACGACCTCTCCGACGCCGACTGGGCCGAACTCCGCCACGCCTTCGGCAACCAGCGCATGCTCGGCATGTCCCTGGACGCCGGCGGCCACCTCACCCACGGCTTCCGCCCCAACATCTCCGGCAAGATGTTCGACCAGCGCTCCTACGGCACCGACTCGGCGACGGGCCTGATCGACTACGAGGCGCTGCGGGTCTCCGCCCGTGAGTTCAAGCCGCTGATCATCGTCGCCGGCTACTCCGCCTACCCCCGCCTGGTGAACTTCCGCATCATGCGCGAGATCGCCGACGAGGTCGGGGCGACCCTGATGGTGGACATGGCGCACTTCGCCGGCCTGGTCGCGGGCAAGGTGCTGACCGGCGACTTCGACCCGGTCCCGCACGCCCAGATCGTCACCACCACCACCCACAAGTCGCTGCGCGGCCCGCGCGGCGGCATGGTCCTGTGCGACGACTCCCTCAAGGACCAGGTCGACCGCGGCTGCCCGATGGTCCTCGGCGGCCCGCTCCCGCACGTCATGGCCGCCAAGGCCGTCGCCCTCGCCGAGGCCAGGCAGCCCTCCTTCCAGGACTACGCCCAGCGCATCGTCGACAACTCCCGTGCGCTGGCGGACGGTTTGATGCGCCGGGGCGCCACCCTCGTCACCGGCGGCACCGACAACCACCTCAACCTGATCGACGTCGGCTCCTCCTACGGTCTCACCGGCCGCCAGGCCGAGGCCGCCCTGCTCGACTCGGGCATCGTCACCAACCGCAACGCCATCCCCGCCGACCCCAACGGCGCCTGGTACACCTCCGGCATCCGCATCGGCACGCCCGCCCTGACCACCCGTGGCCTGGGCACCGCCGAGATGGACGAGGTCGCCGGTCTCATCGACCGCGTCCTCACCACGACGGAGCCCGGCACCACCAGCAAGGGCGCGCCGTCCAAGGCCCAGCACATCCTCGACCCGAAGATCGCGGACGAGATCTCCCACCGCGCCACCGACCTCGTCGCCGGCTTCCCGCTGTACCCGGAGATCGACCTCGGCTGACAGCTGACACACGCCCTCTGTTGAGTTGTCAAAGATCGGCGACTCTCACAGATCGATGAGTTCCTGTCGTGGTTCCTCGCGCGGCGGTCCGGCCACACGCCGGGCCGCCGCGCGGCGTATCACCAGCGTGCTGCCGACCCCGACAGCCACGCCCGCGGCCGCCCACCAGATGGGTCCGGCCGGCCCGGCCGATCCAGACCCGCCCCCAACTGCCTTGTCATCGGTACCGGTCCCGCCGAGCAGTCCCGTCCGCTCCACCTGTGCGAAGACCGCGCGCGGTGCCCGATGCCAGCGGATGTCGTCGTCCGCCACCTCCGGAGCCGGGTCCGTCCGCACCCACGGTGTGCCGTCCGCGGCCACGAACAACTGGTCCTCCCGCTCCACCGCCACATCACCACCCGGGGCCCGACTCGTCCGAGGCCAGCCCCCGACCCCGGTCAGCCCCCACACCACGGTGATCCGCACCGCCGGATACCGGCCGGCCTCCCACTCCTGCGACACCCGCTCCGTCCCCGCGTACGTCGGCTGCAACAACGTCCACAGGCGGGCGAACGACGACTCCCCGGAGCGCCACGCCTCCGTCCGGCCCGTGTCACCCGACACGACCAGCGCCAGATCCGGGATGTCCCGGCGCGGGTCCTGCGCCCCGGTCTGTGCCTGATCCGTAGCCCGGGTCCACGCCTGACCCATCCCGACAGCCTGGGCCTGGGCCTGAGCCGTCCCGGCCAGAGCCATCAGCACCGGCCCGGCCACGAGACACAGGCCCCGCGACCTCGCCCGTCCCCTCCCGCGTTCCATCCGTCCCCCTCCATCTCTCCTCGGCCCCTCCGCCCCTCACACGTCCCGCAACTCCTGCCTGGGCCCCGGCTCCCGCCCCTTCCGCCACCGGTCCAACGGCAGCCGCGCGGCGAACGGCCGCAGAACGAGCGCCAGTACCGCTCCGGCCGCCGCGCCCGGTATCGCCCACCACCAGTCGGTGCCATGGCCCTTGTCCGGCAGGGAGACCTGCACGGTGGTGGTCCCCGTACCCGCCCCCGTGTCGGCGTCAGGTGCGACGGTGGCCGGAGCAGGCTCGGTCGACTGCCACGGCGCCGGGAGGATGCCGGAGTATCCGTCGCCGGTGCCCTTGCCCATCACGCCCAACTTCTTCAAGAGGGCGCGCAGTTGGGCGGGTTGCCCGGCCCGGTGCCAATAGCCGTTGAGGTTCGTGTTCTCCGACACGTCGGCCGCTGTGTGGATCCAGACCGCCTGCGGCCGGGACTCGACCGGAAAGACCCGGTCGATCCGCCAGGGTGATATGTCGTGCGCCAGCCAGGTGACGTTGATCTGACGGGCGTGGGCCAGATCGGCCTCGGGCGGCTTGTCGCGGGTGCCCTTGCCCTCCGGTCCGAGCAACTGCTGGAGCTTTCCGTACTGTTCGTCCGAGTAGTACAGCGCCGTGGCCTGCCCGCTCTCCGGCGAGGTCACGAGCACGCTCGTCGGTCCGCCCGCCGACGCGTCCGACGCGCCCCACACCATCAGAGCCAGCGTCATCGCCAACGCCCCGCTCAGAGCCGCCAGTTCACGAATCCCGCCGGCACTCCTCCCTGTCCCGCCCGCACTCATCTCTGTCCTGTCTGCACTCCCGCCCGTCCCGCCCGCCCGCCTCCCAGCCCGGCCCGCACCCCCGCCAGTCCTACCCGCACTCCCGCCTGCCCCGCCCGTACTTCCGCCTCCGGACATCCGAACCCCCAACCAGCCGATCCCCGTACGGCCCGCCCGCGAGCCGCCTGTCACTTCTGGTACACCGCTCGGCCCGCCGAGGTTCCCACCCCACCCGCGCTGCTTTCGCTACTCGCCCTACTCGCCCGACTCGCATCACTCGCCCTACCCACGCCGGTCGAGCGACTGCGCGATCTCCACGGCCCGCCGCTTCGACGCCACGCCCTCCAGACGGAACGTCAGATCACCGCCCGGAACCCCGCCGACCGCATGGGTCCACAGCAGCGTCGGCCCCGCCGTCCGCTCCTCCCGCGTATAACGGCCCCCGTCAGCGTCCACCAGCCAGAAGCTCAGCAGATGCGGTCGCGCGAACCACAGCGCCGGGTCCTGTATGCCCTCCGGCGGGACGGTCCCGTCCAGCGACAGCCACTCCGGCGGTTCACGCACCGTCTTGGCGAAACCGACGTCCAGCCGCGCCGGATACTCGTCGACCCGGACCGTGTGCCCGCTCTCCCGCCAGCACAGGCTCACCAGAAAGCGCCCCCGCGGCTCAGCGGTCACCGTCACCGCGTCCGGAACGCCCAATGCGTCCGGCACCAGCGGATCGAACCCCGCCCGCTGACGGGCCTGCGCCGGCGTCACCGACCGCCCGCACCCCGGCACCTCGGCACCGGCCGAGGGCACCGCCGACGGGTCGTACCGCACCTCGACCCCGCCGAAGCCGAACCAGTCGAAGACCGCCGCCCGCACCGGAGGCGTGAGCACGAGCACCGTCAGCAGACCGCACAGGGCCGCCGCCAGCGCCCGCCGCCGCATCCGCGCCCAGCGCCGGACGGCGCGCAGCCGCGCCCGAATCCCGGTGGGCCCGGTCTCCTGGACGGGGACCGGGATCTGCTCGGCCAGTATCTGCGCCAGCACCCGCTCGACCATCGACTCGGACCCGGCGGCCTCGCCTTCGCCACCGCCACTGCCACCGCCCCGCGCGTCCAGCGAACGCCCCAGCGCCCGCAGCTCCGCGGGCAACCGAGAGGCACCCGCGTGCCCTTCAGGGCCCGCACGCCCACGCCCGGTGCCGTCACTCGCACCGGCGCCCTCACCCGCAGCGGCGGCCTCACCGTCGTACGACTCCCGTCCACCGTCGTACGAGGACCGTCCGTCACTCACACTCATCACCCCCTTCCCGAGGCCGGAAATCCTGCAGCAACCGCCCGAGTTTCCTCAACGCGCGGTTCAGCCGGGACTTCACCGTCCCGCGTGGCCAGCCCAGGGCCTGGGCCGTCTCCGGTTCGTCCATCTCCAGGAGATAGCGGTAGGTCACGACCAGGCGGTGCTCCTCGCTCAGCTGGTCCAGGGCTGACAGCAGGGCCGCGCGGCGCTCCGTCTCCAACGTGGCCACCGCAGGGTCCGCCGATTCCGGTATCAAGGGCTCAGCCTCCGCGAACGCCGCCTCCCGGCCGGCGAGCGTGCGCTGACGAGCCGCCGTACGCACTGTGTTCCTCGTCTCATTGGCGACGATCGACAGCAGCCACGGCTTGAACGAGGCGCCGTCCCGGAACCTGCCCAGCGCGCAGTACGCCTTGACGAAGGCCTGCTGCACCACGTCCTCCGCGTCCGCTCCCGCCCCGAGTGCCGCGGCCGCCCTGAGTGCGATGCCCGTGTGGGCCCGCACCAGCTCCGCGTACGCCTCCGGCTCTCCGGTGCGTACGCGTGCGATCACCGCGGCCTCATCGACGATGCGGCCCCCCTCCCGCGTCTCCACATCTTTGGTACACCGCCCGAGCCGGATCGGTTCCCACCCGTGTCACGTCACTTCCGAACCAGTTCCGGACCGGGCCCCAAGACCTGAGAGAATGGTGAACATGGCCTCTGATCGACCCCGCGTGCTCTCCGGAATCCAGCCCACAGCAGGCTCGTTCCACCTCGGCAACTACCTCGGCGCCGTGCGCCAGTGGGTGGCCCTGCAGGAGTCCCACGACGCGTTCTACATGGTCGTCGACCTGCACGCGATCACGGTCCCGCAGGACCCGGCGGACCTGCGCGCCAACACCCGGCTCGCCACCGCACAGCTGCTGGCCGCCGGGCTGGAGCCGGAGCGCTGCACGCTCTTCGTCCAGAGCCATGTCCCCGAGCACGCCCAGCTCGCCTGGGTCATGAACTGCCTGACCGGCTTCGGTGAGGCGTCCCGCATGACCCAGTTCAAGGACAAGTCCAACCGGCAGGGAGCCGACCGCGCGAGCGTCGGCCTGTTCACGTACCCGATCCTCCAGGTCGCCGACATTCTGCTCTACCAGGCGCACGAGGTCCCGGTCGGCGAGGACCAGCGCCAGCACGTCGAGCTGACCCGCGACCTCGCCGAGCGCTTCAACGGCCGCTACGGCGAGACCTTCACGATCCCGAAGCCGTACATCCTCAAGGAGACGGCGAAGATCTACGACCTTCAGGACCCGTCGATCAAGATGAGCAAGTCGGCGTCCACCCCGAAGGGCCTCATCAACCTCCTCGACGACCCGAAGGCGACCGCCAAGAAGGTCAAGAGCGCGGTCACCGACACGGACACGGTGATCCGCTACGACGCCGAGCACAAGCCGGGTGTCAGCAACCTGCTCACCATCTACTCGACCCTCACCGGCACCGGAATCCCGGAACTGGAGCAGCAGTACGAGGGCAAGGGCTACGGTGCGCTCAAGACGGACCTCGCCGAGGTCATGGTCGAGTTCGTGACGCCCTTCCGGGAGCGCACCCAGCAGTATCTGGACGACCCGGAGACGCTCGACTCGATCCTGGCCAAGGGCGCGGAGAAGGCGCGAGCCGTCGCGGCCGAGACCCTCGCCCAGGCGTACGACCGGGTCGGCTTCCTGCCCGCCAAGCACTGAGGCGCACGACCGCACTGAAGTACCACTGGACAGAGCGCTGCACATCACTACGGTTGCGCCTGCCCACAACTCAGTCGTGGCCGTACAGTCGATAGCCGGGTGGCCGCACGGGTGGCCGCCCCCGCTCACCATCAGGACCACCGACAGGACGACAGGAGACGACGTGGGGACCGTAACGATCGGCGTGTCGATCGCGGTCCCGGAGCCTCACGGCAGCCTGCTCCAGGAGCGGCGCGCGGGCTTCGGCGACGCCGCGGCCCACGGCATCCCCACGCACGTCACGCTGTTGCCGCCGACCGAGGCGGACGCCTCGCAACTGCCCGCGATCGAGGCCCACCTCGTCGATGTCGCCGCCGCCGGGCGCCCCTTCCCGATGCGGCTGTCCGGCACCGGGACCTTCCGGCCGCTCTCCCCGGTCGTCTACGTCCAGGTGGTCGAGGGCGGCTCCGCCTGCACCTGGCTCCAGAAGCAGATCCGCCACACCTCCGGGCCGATGGCGCGCGAGCTGCACTTTCCGTACCACCCGCACGTCACCGTGGCGCACGGCATCGACGACGAGCTGATGGACCGCGCCTTCGAAGCGCTCGCCGACTACCGCGCGGAGTGGTCGTGCACCGGCTTCGCGCTCTACGAACAGGGCGCCGACGGCGTCTGGCGCAAGCTGCGCGAGTTCGCCTTCGGCGGAGCCGTCGTACCGCCCCAGGCGGCCCACACCGAGCGCGGCACGATCCCCAGCCACCAGTAGGCAGCCAATAGGGCCGACTCAGCCGTCCGTGCTCATACGGGCAGCCGGCGGAACAGCGCCCGCGGCACGTGCCGCAGCGCCGACATCACCACACGCAGCGTCCCGGGCACCCAGACCGCCTCCGAGCGTCGGCGCAGGCCCAGTTCGATGGCTGTGGCGACGGCTTCGGGGGTCGTCGCGAGCGGGTCCTCCTCCAGACCGGCTGTCATCCTCGACCGTACGAACCCCGGTCGTACGACCATGACGTGCACGCCCGTGCCGTGCAGCGCGTCGCCCAGTCCCTGAGCGAAGGTGTCCAGGCCGGCCTTGCTGGAGCCGTAGATGAAGTTCGAGCGGCGGGCCCGCTCGCCGGCGGCCGAGGAGAGCACCACCAGGGAGCCGTGCCCCTGGGTCTGCAGCGCCCGCGCGCTGACCAGGCCGGCCGCCACGGCACCGATGTAGTTGGTCCGCGCGACACGCACCGCGGCGGCCGGTTCGCGCTCGTCCCGCGCCTGGTCGCCGAGGATGCCGAAGGCGAGCAGCACCATGTCGATGTCGCCCTCCGCGAAGACCTTGCCGAGCACGATCTCGTGGGAGTCGGGGTCGAGCGCGTCGAAGGCGACGGTGCGGACATCGGCCCCCAGGACACGCAGTTCCGAAGCGGCACTCTCCAGGGCGGGCGACGGACGGCCCGCCAGCCACACCGTGCGGGTGCGCCGCGCGATCATCCGGCGGGCGGTGGCCAACGCGATCTCGGACGTACCACCGAGGACGAGCAGGGACTGTGGAGGACGCATGTCTGTGACCGTATCGCCCGTTTAGGGATGGTTGGTCGTGCGGCATCGACGCCCTCCCTGAAATGGGCGATTAATCGGATGCCGCTCAATAGGGCGCCACGCCCCCGTGTTTGCGGGGTACTCGCACATCGGTCTCCCCGGACGAGGGCAGAATCGGATCATGGACTGGCTGAAGAAGCTCCCCTTCATCGGGCCGCTGGTGGCGCGCCTGATGCTCACGCACGCGTGGCGGTCGTACGAGCGGCTGGACCGGGTGAAGTGGTCGCAGCTGTCCGCGGCGATGACGTTCATCAGCTTCATCGCGCTGTTCCCCCTGCTGACCGTGGCCGCCGCGATCGCCGCCGCCACCCTCAGCACCGACCAGCAGCACCAACTGCAGGACAAGATCGCCGAGCAGGTCCCCGGCATCTCCGACCAGCTCAACATCGCTTCCCTGGTCGACAACGCGGGCACCATCGGTCTCATCGCTGGTGCCGTCCTGCTGTTCACCGGCATCGGCTGGGTCGGCTCGATGCGGGAGTGTCTGCGCGCGGTGTGGGAGCTGCCCGACCGCGACGAGAACCCCCTCCTGCGCAAGCTCATCGACACCGGGGTGCTGATCGGCCTGGGCGGCGCCGTCCTGGCGACGATCGCCATCTCCACCGTCGCCTCCGCCCTGGTCGACTGGATCAGCGGCGAACTGGGCCTGGTGCAGGGCGGCTGGGGCGGGGTCCTGCTCCGAGTCGCCGCCTTCGGTGTCGCCGTGTTCGTCGACTTCCTGCTTCTGCTGTACGTGCTGACGCTGCTGCCCGGTGTCGAACCCCCGCGCCGCCGGCTCTTCGTGGCCGCGCTGATCGGCGCGGTCGGCTTCGAACTGCTGAAGCTGCTGCTCAGCGGCTACATCCAGGGCGTGGCCGCGAAGAGCATGTACGGCGCGTTCGGCGTCCCCGTGGCGCTACTGCTGTGGATGAACTTCACCTCGAAGCTGGTCCTGTTCTGCGCCGCCTGGACGGCGACGCGGAGCAAGGGGGACCCCGAGGACGACGAGTACGACCCGGCCGACGAGACCCAGAACCCCAAGGTCAGGGACGAGGGCGACGACGGACCAGATCCGGCAGTGGCCAGCGCCGGTTGACCAGGAAGACAGCGGCCGCGAGCAGCACCAGCAGCCCGCCGGTGACCGCGAGCGCGATCCCGACCCCGCTCGAACCGTCGTCGTCCGCGGCCGATGCCGAGGCCGAACCGCCGGCGCTCGGCTTCGTGGACGTGTCGCCGCCCGCCTCCCCGGTGGCCGTAGCACCTGGCTGTGCGCTCGTCTGCGGGACGTTCTTGGGCGCGACGAGCTCGCCCACCGGTTGGACCTTGCCGTCCGCCTGGAAGCCCCAGTCGAGGATCTTCGCGGCTTCCTTGTAGACCTCGTTGTGCTCGTCCTTCTCCGGGTTCATGACCGTCACCAGCAGCACCTTGCCGTTGCGCTCGGCGACCCCGGTGAAGGTCGCGCCCGCGTTGGTGGTGTTGCCGTTCTTGACGCCCGCGATGCCCGGGTACACCGAGACGTCCGAGTCGCCGCTCAGCAGCCGGTTGGTGTTCCGGATGTCGAAGGTTCCGCGGACCGACTTGCCCTTCTTCTTCGTCGTCTCGCCCGGGAACTTCGTGCTCACCGTCGAGCAGTACTCCCGGAAGTCCTTCTTCTGCAGCCCGGAGCGCGCGAAGAGCGTCAGGTCGTACGCCGAGGAGACCTGCCCCGGCTCGTCGTAGCCGTCCGGCGTCACCACGTGCGTGTCGAGCGCTTGGAGGTCCTGGGCGTGCGTGTTCATGTCGGTGACGGTCTTGTCGACGCCGCCGTACATGTGGGACAGGACGTGCACCGCGTCGTTGCCGGAGCGCAGGAAGACACCGAGCCACAGATCGTGGACCGTGTAGCTCTCGCCCTCCTTTATCCCGACCAGGCTGGAACCGGCGCCCATGCCGGCCAGGTCGGACGCGACGACCTTGTGCTCGGTCGTCTTCGGGAACTTCGGCAGCACGGTGTCCGCGAACAGCATCTTCAGGGTGCTCGCCGGAGGCAGCCGCCAGTGCGCGTTGTGCGCGGCGAGCACCGCGCCCGACTCGGCGTCGCTCACGATCCACGACCGCGCGGTCACGTCCTTCGGCAGCACCGGGACGCCGGACGTCAGATTGACCTGCGTCCCCGCCGTGCCGAGGCGGGTGCCGCCCACCGACGACATGTTCGCCGGGGGAGTGGCCGTAGGACTCGCCGACGAACTGGCCGACGAACTGGCCGACGAACTCGGAGTCGCGGTCGCGGTCGGGGTCGGCGTCGGACTCGGGGCCGCGAGGGCGGCGGGCGCGGTGAGCGCGAGGGACGACAGGGCGGCGGAGAGCACCAGCAGGGATCGCCTGATGGTCTGCAGTGGAGCGGGCACGGACGAGAACGTACATGCCGGGGGACCCGAAGTCCCGTCACCGGCCCCACCCCGGACACGGGCCCCCGGGGACGACGGCGATACTGGACTCATGAAGCTCAGCCGCCCCGTCTCCTGGTTCCTGCTCGCCTTCGGGGTGTGGAGCTGGGTCATCTGGGTCACTTTCGTCAAAAACCTGGTTGCGGACAGCAGCGGACTGGCCTTCGACGACGGCCACCCGACGGCGTACTTCTGGGTGCATCTGACCCTCGCCATCGTCTCCTTCGTATTGGGGACGGTCATCGGGGGCCTCGGGTTGCGTGGACTGCGCGCACTGCGCCGGACTTCATAAAGAAGTGGCCATCGTCGTCATCGCTCTGGTGGTCCTGGTCGCCGTCGCCGTCCTCGGCGGGCTCCACTGGTACGTCTGGCGCCGCCTCGTCCGCGACACCACGCGCGCGTGGGGGCCCGCCCGCGTCACCGGCACGGCCGTGCTCGTCGCCGGCCCGGTGCTGATGATCGCGGCCCCGGCCGCCGAACGCGGCGGCGCGCCCTTCTGGCTCCAACAAGCCCTGGGCTGGCCCGGCTTCCTGTGGATGGCCCTGGCGATCTACCTGCTCCTGGCCGTCCTCGCGGGTGAGGTCCTACGGCCGCTGCTGCGCCGGCTCCTCGAACGGCGCGGGCGGGCCGAGACGGCCGTAGAAGAGCACGAGGCACCGGCCTCCGCGACAGTCCCCGTAGGAGCCTCTGAGGCGGCCCCTGGAGAGCTGCAGAGCGGTCCGCTCGCCGTCCCCTCGCGTCGTCTCTTCGTCTCCCGTGTCGTCGGGGGTGCCGCCGCCGCTGCGGCCGTCGGGACCGTCGGGTACGGCACCTACGGCGTGCTGCGCGGGCCGAGTGTCAAGCGGGTGACCGTGCCGTTGGCCAAACTGCCGCGCTCCGCGCACGGGTTCAGGATCGCGGTCGTCAGCGACATACACCTGGGGCCGCTCCTGGGGCGGGGGTTCGCGCAGAAGGTCGTCGACACGATCAACGCGACCCAGCCCGATCTGATCGCGGTCGTCGGTGACCTGGTCGACGGCAGCGTCAAGAACCTGGGGCCCGCTGCGGCGCCCCTGGCCGGGCTGAAGGCGCGGCACGGCAGCTTCTTTGTCACTGGTAATCACGAGTACTTCTCCGGTGCCGCGGCCTGGGTCGAGGAAGTGCGGCGGCTCGGAATCCACCCCCTGGAGAACGCCCGTACCGAACTCCCCGGGTTCGACCTCGCCGGGGTCAACGACCTCCAGGGCGAGAGCGAGGGACAGGGGCCCGACTTCGGGAAGGCGCTCGGCGATCGTGACACCACGCGCGCGTGCGTGCTTCTCGCGCATCAGCCCGTGCAGATCCACGAGGCCGTGAAGCACAACGTCGACCTCCAGCTCTCCGGGCACACCCACGGCGGCCAGTTGTGGCCCGGCAACTTCATCGCGGCCGCGGCCAATCCGACGGTCGCGGGCCTGGAGCGTTACGGCGACACCGAGTTGTACGTCAGCAGGGGCGCCGGCGCGTGGGGACCGCCCACGCGCGTGGGGGCGCCGTCGGACATCACGGTCGTCGAACTGGCCTCGAAACAGGCTTAGTTGCCGCTGCCGGAGCACGTCTGCGAACTGGCTGAGAACCGGCTGTGAAACGGGCAATTAACACCCGTCGGTAAGTTCTTCCTCATCTCGGCAGAACCCTCTTCCCCCAGGCGAAACTCCTGTGGTTAGGTGATCCGCGCCACTAGGGGAGTGGCATATGTGCGAGGGACCCGGGAGGGTCCTTCCTTGGGAGGGCACACCGATGCGGTCGGTTCGCATACGGATTCTCGCGACGCTGCTGGTTCTCGCAGCCGTGGGAATCGGTGGCTGGCAATTGCTGCCGTCGGACGGGAGCAAGGACAAGACGATTACCGTCGGGTCGACGGACGCTGTCACGTCCCTCGACCCGGCCGCCGCCTACGACGCCGGTTCCTGGGCGTTGTACAGCAACGTCTTCCAGTCGCTGATGACGTTCGACTCGGGCGGCACGACACCCGTACCGGACGCGGCCAAGAGCTGCGCGTTCGTGGGCGGCGGGCTGACGACGTACCGCTGTGTGGTGCGCGACGGGCTCGCCTTCCCGAGCGGGCGCGCGATGACCGCCGAGGACGTGAAGTTCTCCTTCGACCGGGTCAAGAAGATCAACTCCGATGTGGGTCCGGCGTCGCTGCTCTCCACGCTCGGCTCGGTCGACGCCTCCGGGATGACCGTCACCTTCCATCTGTCGTCGCCGGACGCCACGTTCCCGTTCAAGGTGGCCACCGGCGCCGGTGCGATCGTCGACAGCACCAAGTACCCGAAGGACGCCGCGCGCAACGGTTACCGGGTCGACGGCACCGGGCCGTACACCTTGTCCACGTATACGAAGGACAAGAAGGCGGTCCTTTCGCCGAATGGCCACTACAAGGGTGCCGTCAAGAACACCGGGAGCCCGATCGAGCTGCGCTACTACGCCGACTCGGACGCGCTGCAGAAGGCGTACGCGGCGAAGCAGGTCTCGGTCGCCACCCGCCAGTTGCCGCCGAAGATGCTCTCCGGGCTCTCCGCGAGCGACCCCAACCAGCGCGTGTCGGAGGCGGACAGTTCCGAGACCCGCAACCTGTACCTCAACACCCGTAAGGGCACGCCCCTGCACGACGTCCTCGTGCGGCGGGCGATGGCCTGGCTGATCAACCGCGATCAGCTGGCCGCCACGGTGTACGACGGCACGGTCGACCCGCTGTACTCGCTGATCCCCACCGGGATCGTCGGCCACACGACGTCCTTCTTCGACGACTACCCCTCCCGGAACACCAAGAAGGCGAAGGCACTCCTCGAAGAGGCCGACGTCTCCCTCCCGGTCCACTTCACCTACGGCTACGGCATCGGGCACGGTTCCGGCAAGGAGGAGGCCGCCGAGCTGAAGAAGCAGCTGGAGGCGAGCGGGCTCTTCAAGGTGGACGTCAAGGGCTACGAGTGGACCGACTTCCAGAAGCGCTGGGCGACCGGCAAGCTGGACGCGTACGCCGTCGGCTGGGTCGCCGACTACCCCGACCCGGACACCTTCGGCTCCCCGCTCGTCGGCACCGGCTCGACCATGAACACCGGCTACAGCAACAAGATCGTCGACCAACTGATCCTCAGCAGCCAGAAGTTCGCCGACCGCAGCCGCGTCGACGACGACTTCCGCGACCTCCAGTCGGACGTGGCCGCTGACGTGCCGCTGATCCCGCTGTGGCAGCGCAAGGAGTACGTCGTGAGCAGCGAGGACATCGGCGGTATCTCCTACCTCACGGACGGCACCGGCGTGTTCCGGCTGTGGGCGCTGGACTGGATCTGAGGTGATCCCGCGCCGTCGGACGTGATCCTCTTCCGTTGACCTTCGTTCGATCTTTTGTCCGAGTGACGCCGGGCGGCCATCGCACGCAGCACCATGTGACGGAGGTGTGTGCGGGGTGAGGAGCCGACGTGGTCAGACGCAACTCCTTCCGGCTGCCCCGGCACCCGGCTTCCGTGGGTCTCGCCCGGCGCCGGGTCCGGGATCATCTGGCCGACTGGGGGCACCGGAGTGACGATCCGGCGCTCGAGGACGCGGTGCTGCTCGTGTCCGAGCTGGCGACCAACGTCGTACGCCACGGGCCGCTGCTGGAGCGGGAGTTCGAGGTGGCGGTGACGGCCCTCGCGGACGGCTCCTGCCTCATAGAGGTGTCGGACGAGGGCCGGCTCGAACCCCGGCTGCGGGTCGTGACGGCCCTGGAGGAGGCCGGCCGCGGCCTCCACCTCGTGGAGGGCATCGCGGCCGCCTGGGGCGTCTGGAGCCGCGGCCCACACGGCAAGACGGTGTGGGCACTGGTCCAGGCCGACACCCCATGACACCCGCGATGTTCTACGACCCGCCGTGTTCTACGACCCGTGATGTCCTACGACGGCACGGGCGTCCGCGTCGGCAGGGTCACCGTCACCGCGAGCCCCTCGCCCGGCGCCGTCCGCACCGCCACGTCGCCGCCGTGCGCGAGCACGACCCCCTGCACGATCGCCAGCCCCAGACCGCTGCCCGCGCCGCCGCCCGCCCGGAAGAAGCGGTCGAAGATGCGCGCCGCGTCGTCCTGGCAGAGCCCCGGACCCTGGTCCGCGACACACAAACGTACGACCCCGTCCTCGCGCTCCACACCGAGCCGTACGGGCACGTCGGCGGGGGTGTGGGTGCGGACGTTGGTCACCAGGTTGCCGAGTATCTGGCGCAGGCCCGACTCGTCGGCGCGCACCAGGAGGGAGCCGTCGGCGCCGACCGTGACGGGCCGTTCCGGCTGCTGCACCCGCAGGTCCTCGGCGGCGTCGCGCACCAGGCGGCTCAGATCGACGTTACGGAAGCGCAGTTCGGGCTGCTGGTCCAGGCGGGCCAGCATGAGGAGTTCGTCGACGAGACGGCCCATACGGTCCGCCTCCGCGTTCATCCGGTCCCAGGCCCGCTTGCGCTCGTCGGGTTCGGTCAGCATGCCCTTGTCGTACAGCTGGAGGTAGCCGCGTATCGCCGACAGCGGGGTGCGCAGCTCGTGCGAGGCGTCGGCGACGAAGCGGCGCAGCTGGGCCGCCGTACGCTCGCGCGTGCGGTACGCCGACTCCACCTGGTGGAGCATGGAGTTGAGGGCGACCCGCAGCTGCTCGACCTCCTGCGTCGGATGGTGGCTGGAGGGCACGCGCCGGGTCAGATCGCCCTCGGCGATCGCCGACGAGGTCTCCACCATGTCCTCCAGGGGCAGCATCCGCCGTCGCACGCTGACCATGGTCAGCGCGGCGAGCAGCACGAGCAGCAGGCTGCCGAAGGCGAGGTCCAGTTTGAGGGCCTTGGCCATGCCGTTGTGGAGGCCGCCGGTGGAGGCGGCGATCAGGATGTACGTGCCGTCGGAGAGCCGGGTCCCGACCGCCCGGTACGAGTCGCCGCGCAGCTTGATGTCGCGCGGTGTGCCGTCGGCGGCCAGCGTGGCCGGGTCGCTGAAGACGGCGGCGAGTGCCCGCTGGTCGGCAGTGGGGGTGAAGCCGGCGATCGTGAGTACCTTGCCCTGGGGGCCGACCGCCGCGAACACCTTGTCCGGCTTCGGCGAGTCGGCGCTCTTCTGGGGCATCAGTTGGTCGCCGATGCCGGCCAGGGTGCTCAGCGTGTTGAGCTGCTGGATGGTGAGCTGCGAACCGCTCAGTGAGTCACGGGACTTGGTCAGCTCGGTGTCGACCTGGGCGAGCAGGTAGTGCCGCATGCCCATCAGGCTGACGGCGGTGGCCATGACGATGCCGAGCGCCAGCAGTGCCACGTTCGCCAGCGTCAGTTTGGCGCGCAGGGAGTCGATCCCGCGCTCGCAGTTCGGGAGGTGGAACTTCCTCATGCGAGCCCGTATCCGACGCCCCGCCGCGTGGTGATCACGGGCGGTCCCAGGGCCTCCAGCTTGCGCCGCAGATAGCTGATGTAGGTCTCGACGACCGTCGACTCCTGCGGGGTGTGCTCGTACTGCCAGACGTGGCGCAGGAGTTGCTCCTTGGGTACGACCCGGCCGCCGTTGCGCACCAGGAAGCGCAGCAGGGCGTATTCGGTGGGGGTCAGCTCGACCGAGCGGCCCGCGCGGTGCACCGAGTACGTCGTCTCGTCCAGCTCCAGGTCGCCGTAGCGCAGGGGCGGGCGCTGCGGGAGGACGTCGGCGGAGCGGGTGCGGCGCAGGACGGCGGTGATGCGGGCGACGACCACGTCGATGTCGAACGGCTTGGTGATGTAGTCGTCGCCGAAGCCGAGGGCGCCGACGATCTCGGCCGGCGCGTCCCGCGCGGTGAGGAAGACGACCGCCAGGTCCGGTCTGCGGGCGCGCAGTTCGTGCCCCAGGGCGCGGCCGTCGCCGTCCGGGAGCATCACGTCGAGCAGCGCGCAGTCCGGGCGGGTGCGCTCGGCGAGGGCGAGCGCCTCGCGCACGGTGCCCGCGACCATCACCTCGAAGCGGTGGTAGCGCAGCGCGATGGCGAGGACGTCGGCGATGCTCGGTTCGTCCTCGACCACCAGCACGGTTCCTGGAGCCGTCATGCCCCCAGTATCGGCCGGGGCACTGACAGTCGGGCCGGTTGGGTCTTTGGAGTTCCTTGAGAGTCATGGCCAATGCGTGTCCACGCGTGCGTGCCGCCGCCAATTCTGTAGCCCAGGACCTGGGGGACCAACCGACCGATCGACCGATTCAACCCGGTTTCGACTAAGGAGCGTTGAGCGTGGCGGCATTGGCACGGTGGTGCTATCGGCACCGGCTGGTGGTCCTGTTGGTGTGGGTGGGGGCATTGTTCGGCCTGGGCCTGTCGGCCTCGACGGCCGGGACGGACTACGCGAACGTCTTCTCCCTCCCGGACACGGACTCCAAGAGCGCGTACGACCAGATGGCGAAGGCCTTCCCGAACACCTCGGGCGACACCGACACGGTGGTCTGGAAGGTCGACTCGGGTTCGGTGAAGGACCAGTCCGTACGGTCCCGGATCCAGCCCGCGCTCGACAAGATCGCCGGCATGAAGGGCGTCGGCGGGGTCACCGGCCCGTACTCCGGCACCCGGGGCGCGACGCAGATCAGCTCCGACGGAAAGATCGCGTACGCGCAGATCACCTTCGCCGACCAGGCGAACGCCGTTCCCAAGGACCTTGTCCAGAACGTCGTGGACACCGCGCAGAACGCCGGACGCAAGGGCCTCCAGGTCGAGCTGGGCGGCCAGGCCGTCCAGCGGGTCGAGGAACCGCCGGGCGGCATAGCCGAAGGGGTCGGCATCCTCGCGGCGGCCGTCGTCCTGTTCCTGGCCTTCGGCTCGTTCTACGCGGCCCTGCTCCCGATCGGCATCGCGATCTTCGGCGTCGGCACGGGCCTGTTCTCCACCCAACTCCTCAGCCACACCACCGACATCCCCGACCTGGCCCCGCTGCTGGCCACCCTGATCGGCCTCGGCGTCGGCATCGACTACGCCCTGTTCATCGTCACCCGGCACCGACGAGGCGTCCAACGCGGCCTGGATCCCGAGGAGTCGGCGGTCATCGCCCTCAACACCTCGGGGCGCGCGGTGCTGTTCGCGGGCGGCACGGTGTGCATCGCGCTCGCCGGGATGCTGGTGACGAACCTGCGCTTCCTGGACGGCGTGGTCATCGGCACCTCGCTCACGGTGGTCCTGAGCGTGCTCGCGGCCACGACGCTGCTCCCCGCCCTGCTCGGCTTCCTGGGCATACGGGTGCTCAGCCGCAAGCAGCGGCGCAAGCTGGCAGCGACCGGGTCCGAGCCGGAGCGCACCGACAACCTCGCGGTCCGCTGGTCGGCCGCCGTGCAGAAGCGCCCGCGCCGGATCGCCGTGTTCGCCCTCGTCGTGATGGCCGTCCTCGCCTTCCCCATCCTGTCGTTGCGCCTCGGCGCCACCGACCAGGGCAACGACAACACGTCGACGACCACCAGGCAGGCGTACGACCTGCTCGCCGACGGCTTCGGACCGGGCTTCAACGGCCCCCTTCAGGTGGTCACTTCGGGCGGCGACACCGCCACGCTGGTCAAGGACATCCAGGCGACGAAGGACGTGGCCCAGGTCGCCGCGCTGCCGCCCGCGCACGGCGTGACGGTGATCCAGGTCGTCCCGAAGACCTCACCGCAGTCCAAGCAGACGGACGACCTGATCGACACCCTGCGCGACAAGGTGATACCCGAGGCCGGTGTGACCGGCCACGTCGGCGGTGTGACAGCGATCTCGAAGGACTTCGCGTCCGTCACGGGCGACCGCCTCCCGCTCTTCGTCGCGACGATCATCGGCCTGAGCTTCCTGCTCCTCCTGCTCGCCTTCCGTTCGCTCGTGGTGCCGCTGACGGCCGCCCTGATGAACCTCATCGCGGCGGCGGCGTCCTTCGGTGTCCTGGTGGCGATCTTCCAGTGGGGCTGGGGCCTGAGCATGCTCGGCCTCGGCAAGGAGGGCCCGATCAACGCCTTCTTGCCGGTCATCATGCTGTCCCTGCTCTTCGGCCTCTCCATGGACTACCAGGTGTTCCTGGTGAGCCGTATGCACGAGGAGTGGGTCCACACCAAGGACAACGCCCGCGCGGTCCGCGTCGGCCTCGCGGAGACCAGCCGCGTCATCAACAGCGCGGCCCTGATCATGGTCTGCGTCTTCCTGGCCTTCGTCCTGAGCGGCAACTCCGGTGCGGCGACGGCAGGCGTCGGCCTGGCCGCCGCGGTCGCCCTCGACGCCTTCATCCTGCGTACGGCCCTGGTGCCGGCCGCGATGCACCTCCTGGGCAACTCCAACTGGTGGCTGCCCGGTTGGCTGGACAAGGCGCTGCCGCACCTCGCGGTGGAGCCCGCCGAGGAGCCCGAGCCGGTCGTCGCGGACGGCCCGGCATCGGCCGTCCACGGCTTCGTCCGTACGGCCGAGGGCGAGCCCCTGGAGGGCGCCGCGGTGACGCTCCTCACGCCGGGAGGACGCCAGCTGGACCGCGTCGAGACCCTGGCGGACGGCTCGTACATCGTGTCGGTGCCGGGCCCGGGGACCTACCTCCTGGCCACGACGGCGACTTCGTACGGCTCGATCGCCCGCCACGTGGCGGTGGCGGACGGTCCGCTGGTCTACGACGTCGAGCTCGCGGAGGGCGAGGTGGACGCCGTCAACTGAGCGGTGCGGGGCGCCTGTCGGAGGTGGACGGGTGCTCTGGGGAGGGCGTTTTGGGAACGCGCTCCCCAGGAGGGCGTTTTGGGAACGCGTCTCAGGGGCGTTCGTCGTCGGTGGGTCCGGCGGCGGGCGCCCCGCGCTTCTCCTTCTCCTTCTCCCTCTCCTTCTTCGGCTTCGCCGGGTCGGGCAGTGCGTGGGTCATGCCCGGCAGGAAGTCCGTGAACAGCTCGTGCACCTCCAGGACGAGCGGCCGCAGCACCCGGAAGCGCGCGAGGGACACACCGCGCGCGGTGAGACGGGCGCCGCGCTCCGCGAGCCGATAGCTCCGTTCGCGCCCCTCGGTCCGGTCGAACACCCAATACAGGACGAGCCCCATCTGGGAGAGCCACAGCAACTCCGGGAGCACGTCCCGCAGTTCCGGCGCCACCTTGGTCTTCGCGCCGGACAGCACCTCCCTGTGGACGCTGATGGCATCCACGCGCGCGTGCTCGCTCTCCGGGGAGAACGGGCTGAGCGGGCTGTCCGGGTCGGCGGCGTTCTTGAAGAACTGCACCGCGAACTCGTGGTAAGGCTTCGCGATGTCCAGCCACACCCGCAGCACGCCCGCGAGCCGCGCCTCCAGATCGGTCTCCCGGTCCAGCACCTCGCGGACCGCGAGCCGGTGTTCCTCGGCGATCCGGTCGTAGAAGCCCTGGATCAGGTGCTCCTTGCCGGCGAAGTAGTAGTAGGCGTTGCCGACCGAGACGCCCGCCTCCTTGGCGATCGCCCGCATCGTCGTCTTGTCGTAGCCGTGCTCCTGGAACAGCCGCATGGCCGTCTCCAGGATCAGCGCACGGGTCTGCTCGGACTTCGCGGACTTGGCGGGCGTACCGCCGTCCTCTTCGGGGCTGTCGTTCTTCGCGGGCACGGAAAGAGAGCCTATCCAGTGGGGCAGGAGCCGTCGGCGCAGCCCGGCGCGGTGTAGGTCCACCCCTGGTGCGGGTCGTACGACCAGCCGTCGCCCCGCCGGTACGTCCGCCCGCCCCACTGCCGGGCGTTGGACTGCCCGGCGCCCCACTGCGCCCCGCGCCACTTGGCGGCGGCGAGCACGGCGCCCCTCGCGAGCCGGGCCCCGGCCGGGGTGTTCAACCGGTGGGCCAGGGGCCGCTGTTCGCGCAGGGCCCACAGGGTGACGATCCAGGCGGCGGCGCCCCGGTAGACCTGCCCGGAGTCGCCGACGACGGTGACCTCTTCGAGGGTGGCGCGATGGTCGAGCCCGGGAAAACGCTGCCGGGCCTCTTCGGAGGACGCCGGTACCAGCTCCAGGGGCACCTGCTGCGGCTGCCGTACGAGCCAGTCGCGCAGGAAGGTGCACAGGGAGCAGTCGGCGTCGTACAGGACGGTGAGCCCGTGGACCGGGACGCGCGAGGCGTCCCGGTCCTGGGT
>NZ_JBHXME010000039.1:16965-65087 GCF_042721125.1 Streptomyces sp. NPDC058469 | reverse complement strand
CGACTGGTGGACGCGCCACGACGCATGCTGTCGTGGTTCCGAAACCGGACCCGAAACCGGACGCGAAGCAAGTCCCGCAACCGGACGCGAAGCAAGATCCGAAGCAGGACCGACCTCAGGGCTTGCGCCCCACCGCCCCGTACCCCGGCATCACCCCGTCGTCCTGCCCCGGCACCGGATCGCCCAGTTCCGGATGCCACCGGTCGACCACCGCCACCCCCGGCTCGACCAGGTCGAGGCCGTCGAAGAAGCGGGCGAAGCCGGTGCGGGAGCGGAGGGCCAGGGTGATGCCCGCCGCCGTGAGCTTCTCGACCGCCGCCGTCGACTCCTCCGGGGTGAAGTCGGCGGTGGCGTGGGTCATCATCAGGTAGCTGCCGGTGGGGAGTTGGGACAGCAGACCGTCGACCAGCTCGTGCGCGCCGTCCTCGTCGGGGACGAAGTGCAGCAGCGCGACGAGGGACAGGGCGACGGGCCGGGTGAAGTCGAGGACCGCTCGCGCGCCCTCGATGACGGCATCGGGCTCGCGCACGTCGGCCCGCAGGTACTCGGTCGCACCCTCGGGTGTGCCGCGCAGCAGGGCCGCCGAATGGGCCAGCACGATCGGGTCGTTGTCGCAGTAGACGACACGGGCGTCGGGCGCGATGCCCTGCGCGACCTGGTGCAGGTTCGGCTCGGTCGGGATACCGGTGCCGATGTCCAGGAACTGCCGTACGCCGTGCTCGGTGAGCCAGCGTGTGGCCCGGTGCATGAACGCGCGGTTGACACGTGCCATGACCGGCACCCTCGGGTCGAGGGCGAGCATCTGGCGGCCCATCTCCTCGTCGACGGGGTGGTTGTCCTTGCCGCCGAGGTACCAGTCGTACATGCGGGCGGGGTGAGGCCTGCTGGTGTCGATCTCGTGCGTCTTGTCGGTCTTGTCGATCTTGTCGGTGGGCCGCACGGTCATGGCGTGCTCCATAAGGTCGTACAGAGGGTGGTGCGGCAATATGTGATCAAGTCAGTACCAAATTAAGGAGGTTCGGGAAGGAAAAAGCATTCAGCACAGGTCCGTCAGGAGAGCAGGAAATCCGCCTCGCCCGCTTTCGCCCCCTCGATGAAGGCCGTCATCTCGTCGGTCGTGTAGATAAGGGCAGGCCCGTCCGGGTCGGTGGACTGACGGACGGCGATCCGGCCGTCGGCGAGCTTCATCGCCTCCAGGCAGTTGCCGCCGTTGCCACCGCTCCACGGCTTGTGCCAGCCTTCGCTTCCCAAGTCCCGCGCGGGCATACCGTTGTAGACGCTCATACGCGGCTTGATGCGATCCATTCACAGCTCCTTGCGGAGATCCTTGAGGATCTCCTTCGTGCGATGTGCCGTAGCGGCCTGCGCCGCCATGCGGTCCATGACCTCGAGATGGGTCCCCACCTCTTCGCGCGCGTCCAGATAGACGGCGCCGGTCAGGTACTCGCTGTAGACCATGTCCGGCAGTTCTGACATGGCAAATCGGAACAGCACGAAGGGCCCGAACGTGCCCGGGTGCGGCCCCGAGGAGAACGGGGCGACCTGCAGGGTCACGTTGGGCAGCTTCGTGGCGTCGAGCAGCTTGTCGATCTGGGCACGCATCACCTCCGGGCCGCCGACCGGGCGGCGCAGGGCGGTCTCGTCCATGACGACCCAGAAACGGGGCGCGTCGGGACGGGTGAGCAGGTCCTGGCGCTGCATGCGCAGCGCGACATGGCGCTCGATGTCGTCGGGCTCGGTCTGGCCGATGGCACCGGACTTCAGCACACCGCGCGCGTAGTCCTCGGTCTGCAGGAGTCCGGGTACGAAGTGCGGTTCGTACGACCGGATGAGCGCGGCCGCGCCCTCCAGGCTGACGTGCATCGAGAACCAGCCGGGCAGGATGTCGTGGAAGCGCTGCCACCAGCCGGGCCGGTTGGCCTCCTCCGCGAGCTGGACGAAGGCCTCGGCCTCCTCGTCGGAGACGCCGTAGGACTTCAGGAGGAACTGAAGGTACGGGATCTTGAGGGAGACCTCCGCCATCTCCATACGGCGGACCGTGGCGGGTGCGACGCGGAGGACGCGGGCGGCCTCCTCGCGCTTGAGCCCCGCGCGTTCCCGCAGGTCCAGCAGGCGCCGGCCGAGGACGACCTGGCCGACCGTCGGTGCGGACCGCGGCTCGCTCACGCTCCACCTCCACGAATGAGTGACGAGTCCTGACAGCTGAGCGACAAGTCCTGACAGCTGCGTGATGAGTACTGACAGCGCATGCGTCCGTACAGTCCGTTGAAAGGGTTCTCACGGACCGACGAACCGATCCCGGCCCGGCGTACCGATCCCGGCGAACCGAATCCTGACAGCCCTGCGGCGCCATTCGAAGACTCATTCGAAGATCGGGACAGACCTCCGGAGATCCCAACTGGCGCCGCGCGACTTTCTGTTGCGAGCAGTGTGCCACGACCGTCCAGACCGTCATACGGCACTCTGCATTATTCATAGTGACACTTGCCAAGTGTTCACGGCGGGGCGATAGTGGCAAGCGTGATTCCGTCCGCGCCCTTAGGAACAGACGCCGCCGCAGGCCTCCTCGGTCTCGGTGCCGCCGCGGGAGCCGTCCCTGGTGGGGCCGCTGCCGAGCGCCGGTTCCGGTTCGAGCTGGCCGCACATCCGGGTTCCCCGGCCCAGGCGAGACGCCTGACGCGGGCCCGGCTGTCCGGCTGGTCCGTCTGTGAGGACACCTGCGACACGGCGGTACTGGTCGTCTCCGAGCTGGTCACCAACGCGATCGTGCACACCGCGAGCAGCCACATAGTCTGCGAGCTGCACGATGGCGACGACCTGGTGCGGATAGCCGTCCGTGACGAGGGCTGTGCCCCCGGCGAACCTCATCCGTCCCCGCAGCGGCCCGATGAGGAGCACGGGAGGGGACTGCTTCTCATCGACGGGCTGTGCCGGGCCTGGGGCGCTCAGGAACACGGTCCCGGCCTGCTGGTCTGGGCCGACCTGCCACGGCAGGCGGACCCGGCGCAGGACCACCACCCGGCCCCCGGCCACGACAGTTCCGTACCGCGCAACGATCTGGGCTGGGGCGCACGACCCAAGCCGGGTCCGTCGGGCGGTACGGGCGACGAGGACGAGGCGACGGCACACTTCGGGGCATTCGAGGATCTGGGCGTATTTCCGGGGCGGGGGCATGGGGGTGCCTCCGGCGGGCATGGGGGTGCCGGCGACTTCGGAGGTCTGGACCTCGGCGGCTTCGGGAGCCGGGCGCACGAGACCGGGGGTGGCCTCGCAAGCGGGGCCGGCTCCGGTACGCGAGGCCGGGAGGGCGCGGGCCACTTCGGGGGCCTCGGTCAGGAGACCACCGGTCTCTTCAGGGGCCGGGGTCACCAGGACGCCGGCGACCTCCCGGACTCCGCGGACACCGGGGGATCCGGCGGGTTCGCGGATTCCCGTGGGCCCGGGGACACCCGCGGCTTCGGGGACTTCGGTACGGGGGTCGAATGGGTGTGAGCGGCGTGTCTCGTCCCGGCCAGGTGCTCAGTCTCGACACGCTGGTCCGTCTGGGGCGTGCGCTGCACGGTCCCGGTACGCCCCGCCGACTGGCCGTCCCCGAGGGCATGACGGCTCCGCTGGGCTGTGACGCCGTGGCGGTGCCCGCCCGTTTCGGACCGCTGGTCCTGCCCCGCCTGCCGCGCGTCGGCTGTGTCTACGCCGACGAGGCGCATTGGTGGTGGATCGTTCCGTCCGACTCGGACTACGCCCTGGACTGGCCCGCCCCGGCGCGCTACACCACCGGCGCGCTGGTCCCGGACTCCCCGCGCGCCCCCGGCCTCATCCACAAGCCGGACGGCAAGCTGCCGTATACGCCGCCGATCCCGCTGTACCTCGCGGTGTGCCGGGTCACGGGGACTACGCCGTCGTGGTCTCGCCCCATCAGCGCGTAACCTGCCACCACCCCACCCTCCTCCTCCCCACGGCGTACGCCCGCGCGTCCCGGCCCCTCCCTCCCGCGCTCTCCCCCGAACCCTCCCACCCCGCGATAGTGGCCGTTCGTCCACGATCGGGGGAGGTCGACGGTGGGAAGCAAGGGTGACTCGGGGCCAGGGGAGCCGTCCGCGTCGGAGCAGCTGCTCTTCGGTGGGCCCTTGCGGTACGACACGGGGTGGAGCCAGCACAACGACGCGTTCCTGGAGCTGAGCTTCCGGTCCATGGTGACGCGGTTGCCGGCGATGCTGAGGTCCAGTTTCCGGCTGGCCTGGCAGGCCGATCCGCGGGCCGCGCGCGTCGTGCTGGCCGCCGAGGCATGCCGGGGCGCCACGCAGGCGGTGAGTCTGCTCGCGGTCAACAGTGTGCTGGGGCGGCTGATCACCGGCGGTGCCATCGCGGACCGGCTGCGCGGTGCCGTCCCCGCGCTGGTCATCATGGCCGCCGTGATGCTGGTGGGCGCGCTGCTGCGGGCCGCGTCGACGTATGCGACCGGGCGTCTGGAACCGAAGGTCGAGCGGGTCGCCACCGAGCTGTACCTGGAGCGGGCGGCGGCCGTGGAGCTGTCCGCGATCGAGGACCACGCGTTCCACAAGCTGCTGGACACCGCGCAGTACGGCGCCATGTCGGCCCGCCGCATGATCTCGTACGCGACGAACGTCATGAACGCGCTGATCTCCCTGATCGCGGCGGCGGGCGTCCTGACCGTGCTGCACCCGGCGCTGCTCCCGCTGCTGGCGACGATGACGGTGCCGAGCGCGTGGGGCGCGCTGACGAACGCGCGGCGCCACTACGAGTCGTTCCACACCTGGGTCCAGCACGTCCGCGCCGGCCGCCTCATCGGCTCCCTGCTCACCGAACCGGAGGCGGCCCCGGAGATCCGCGTGCACGGCGTCGGACCGTTCCTGCTGCACCACTTCCACGAGATGTCGGAGAGCGCGGAGGCGGAACAGGCCCGGCTGGCACGGCTCACGGCCCGTACGGGGCTGATCGCGGCGACCTGGACGGGCCTGGCGACGGCGGCGACGTACGCGACGCTGGGCGGGCTGCTGCTGTCCGGTGCGATGGCGCTCTCGGTGGCGGGTACGGCGGTGATCGCGATCCGCACCGGTTCCGCGAGCCTCGACACCCTCGTCCTGGCGGTGAACCAGCTGCACGAGGAGGCCCTGTTCGTGGGCGATCTGCAGAAGCTGTACAAGGAGGCGACCGAGTGGGCGATCCCGGTCGGCGGCGCGGCGCTGCCCGAGGAGCCGCGGGAGATCCGCTTCGAGAACGTCACGTTCAGCTACCCGGGCGAGGCCACCCACCCCGCGCTCGACGATGTCACGCTCGCCCTGCCGCTGGGCCGGATCATCGCGCTGGTCGGCGAGAACGGCTCCGGCAAGACGACCCTGGTCAAGCTGCTGGCGGGGCTGTACCGGCCGGACCGGGGCCGGATCCTGTGGGACGGCGTCGACGCGGCGGGCGCCGACCGGCAGCAACTCGCCGACCGGATCGCGATGGTGGCGCAGAACTTCAAGCGCTGGCCGTTCACCGCCCGCGTCAACGTGGCCGTCGGGCGCTCCGCGGCGCCGATCACCGAGGAGCGGCTGGCCGCTGCCGTCGCCGAGGCCGGTGCGCAGGACGTGATCGCGGATCTGCCGCGCGGCCTGGACACGCTGCTGGCCCGCAACTTCAGCGGCGGGCACGAGCTGTCGGGCGGCCAGTGGCAGCGGCTCGGGATCGCGCGGGCCGCCTACCGGCGGGGTCGCATCCTGATCGTGGACGAGCCGACGGCGGCCCTCGACGCCCGGGCCGAGCTGGAGGTCTTCGAGAAGATCCGCGCGCTGGCGGGCACCGGGCAGACGGTCGTGCTGATCACGCACCGGCTGGCGTCCGTACGCCACGCGGATCTGGTGCACGTCCTCGATCAGGGGCGGCTGGTGGAGTCCGGGACGCCCGACGAGCTGCTCGCGAGCGGCGGTGTGTACGCGGAGCTGTACGCGCTCCAGGCGGACCAGTTCACGGTGAAGGTGCCCGCCCCGAAGGCGGGCTGACCTCTCAGGCGGCGACGTCCACGACGTCGCCGCTGCGCACGATCACCAGGAACGCGTCGGTCGCGATGTCCATGACGACCTCAGCCTGCAGGCCCTCCAGACGGCGCGCCTGCGCGAACTCCTCCGCCGGCCACGAGCCACGCGGCCCGCCGGCGGGGAAGCGCTCAAGCACCATTCGCCCGTTCACCCTTTACCTCCATGTCGCGCTGTCCTCATAGAGTTAAACGCCAACAGGGGGGTGAACGCCTCGCGAAGTGACGGTACTGAGACGTAGTTGACACTCGTTCACCGTCGAGTGTGAGCGGACTCTCAGGTTCTGTCGGTTTAGGTCACTTTCCGCATCAATCCACACACTCTCCGCATCATTCCTCGTACTCGTCGTGATACCGGATCCGCTCACTGCCCGCAGGCGCCCCGAGTGCCGACGCGCGCCCCTTGGGTTCCTCCCACTCCTCCTGTCGCCCCAGTGCGGTCAGATCCAGGAAGGTGGTGGTCGAGCCGAGCCCGTCGAGCCCGCGCTCATAGGTCGAGTAGGTGTGGAACACCCGGTCGCGGTCCCGCAGGAAGCAACTGACACCGGGCCGCTCGACGAGTCCCCTGTCCCCGTCGAACGTGACCTCGAAGTCCCCGTTGAAGTCCCCGCCGTTGGACGAGTACCAGGGCAGCGTCCACCCCATCCGCGCCTTGAACGGAAGGATCTTGGTGTACGGCGCCCTCGACACGGCGGCGAACGTCGTACCGCGCACCTTCAGATGGGCCAGATGCCCGATCTGGTCGAGGAACGCCGAGCAGCTGCGGCAGCCCGCGTCCCACTCGGGCGCGAACATGAAGTGGTAGACGACGAGTTGGCCGCGCCCCTCGAAGAGGTCGAGCAGGGTGGCCTTCCCGTCGCCGCCCTCGAAGAGGTACTCCTTGTCGATCTCCACCATGGGCAGCCCGCGCCGCTCGGCATTGAGCGCGTCACGCGCGCGCGTGGCCGCCTTCTCCTTGACCAGCAGTTCCTCGCGCGCCGCGCGCCACTGCGCACGCGAGACGATCTCCGGAAGCGACATGGGGGCCCTCCTGTGACAACGGTCCGTTGAGGGGTGGACCGGAGGAAGGACGGGAACTCATCGCCGTCCCGGGAAAAGCCCGAAAAAACTTCAGGAGACGTTCTTCGGAGGTCTGAGGAGGTCTCAGGAGGTCTCAGGAGGTCTGAGGGAGGTCTCAGGAGTTCTTCGCGTACGTCACCGGAAGCGCGAGCAGTCCCCGCGCCCGCAGCGAAGGCCGCCACCGCACCTCGCCCTCCCCCAGCTCCAGCCGCGGGAACCGCTCCAGCAGCGCGGCCAGCGCGATCTCCGTCTCGGCACGGGCGAGCGGCGCGCCCAGGCAGTAGTGGATGCCGTGGCCGAGCGCGAGGTGCCCGGAGGTGTCGCGGGCGAGGTCGAGCCGGTCGGGGTCGGGGAAGCGGTCCGGGTCGCGGTTCGCGGCGGACGCGGACACCCAGACCGTCTCACCGGCGGGAATGGTCACCCCGCCGATGGTGACGTCCTCGACGGGGAAGCGCCGGATGGCGAGCAGCGCGGGCCCTTCGTAACGCAGGAACTCTTCTACGGCCGCGGGGAGTTGGGCGGGGTCCTGGCGCAACGCGGCCAACTGCTCGGGGTGTTGCAGCAGGGCGAGCACGGCGTTGCCGATGAGCTGGACGGTGTTCTCGTACCCGGCGAAGAGGATGAGGAAGGCGAGGGACATCAGCTCGTCCTCGCTGAGCCGGTCGCCCTCGTCGCGTACGGCGATCAGGTCGGAGAGGAGGTCGTCACCGGGCTCTTCCCTTTTGTCGGCGAGGAGTTGGGTGAAGAAGCCGAGCATCGCGACGACCGCGTGCTTGCCGGCCTCGGGCGGCGTCCCGGGGGCGGGCGCGACGAGCGTGTCGGTCCACACCCGGAAGTCCCGGCGGTGGCCGGCGGGCACGCCGAGCAGGTCGCAGATGACGGTGATGGGGAGGGGCGCGGCATAGGAGGCGATGAGGTCGGTGTCGCCCTTCTCCCCCAGCGCGTCGAGGAGTTGGTCGGCGGTGCGCCGGATGGGCGTACGGAGCTGCTCGGTTCGGCGCGGGGTGAAGGCGCGGCCGACCAGGCGGCGGATGCGGGTGTGGTCCGGCGGGTCCATGTTGAGGAGGTTCGCGTCGAGCGCGGGCGGCAGCGAGAACCCCTTGTAAGTCCCGGCCGTGGCATGCCTCTTGTCCAGCGAGAGCCGCGGGTCGGCCAGCGCCGCCCGTACGTCGTCGTACCGGGTGACGAGCCAGGCGGGGGTGCCGTCGGGGCCGGCGATGCGGTGCACGGGTGCGCTGTCGCGCAGGCGCCGGTACACGTCGTACGGGTGGTCGAGAAGGCCGTCCGCGAGATCCATGGGAACAGCCTAGAGGCGCGGCTCAGGTGTCGTATTCCTGGATCCGCCGACCGTGACTCCGGTCCACGAGGGCGGGCAGCCGGTCCTCCAACTCCCGTACGACGGCGGGCACATCGAGGGTGAGCAGCTCGCGGTCGCGCATCAGGACGCGGCCGTCGACGATCGTGGTGCGGACGTCGGAGGAACGGGCGCTGTGCACGAGGGTCGCGGCGAGATCGTGGACGGGCCGGGTGTGCGGCCCGGTGAGGTCGACGAGGATGATGTCGGCCCGGCGCCCCGGTGCGATGGACCCGATCGAGTCACCCAGTCCGACCGCCCGCGCACTCTGGAGGGTGGCGTGATGCAGCGCTTGACGGGACGTCAGCCACCGCGGATCGCCCTCGGTCGACTTCTGCACCAACGACGTGAGGGCCATCGACTCCCACACGTCGAGGGAGTTGTTGGAGGCGGCGCCGTCCGTGGCGAGCCCGACCGGGATGCCGATGGCCCGCAGGGCACGGATCGGAGTGGTGTCCGGCCAGGCGAACTTGAGGTATCCCCGGGGCGCGGTGGCGACTGCCGTACGGCCGCTCGCGCGCTCCAGGACGGGGAGATCGCGGTCGATGATGCCGGTGCCGTGGGCGATGAGCAGGTCGGTGGCCAACAGGCCGGTGCGGTCGAGGACTTCGATGGGGGTGACGCCGTGGCGGGAGAGGCTGGTGTCGGTCTGGTCGCGGTTCTCGGCGGCGTGGATGTGGACGGGGAGGCCGTGTTCCAGGGCAAGTTGGGCGGTAGCGGTGAGGTCGGCGTCGGTCACCGTGTAGGGGGCGTGCGGGGCGAGAGCGGTGGTGATGCGGCCGTCGGCGGCGCCCCGGTGCCGTAGCGCGAACTCCAGTGATTTCTCCCGGCCTTGAGGACCCTGGGAGGAGAAGTAGGCCTCGCCGAGATGGGCGCGGATCCCGCACTCGGCGACCACGGCGGCGACCGTGTCCATGGAGAAGTAGTGGTCGGCGAAGCAGGTGACCCCGGCGCGGATCATCTCGGCGCAGGCGAGCCGCGCCCCCAACTCCACGTCTTTCTCAGTGAGGTTGGACTCGACGGACCAGACGACGTCGTTGAACCACTCCTCCGTGGGCAGATCCTCGGCGAGCCCGCGCAGCGCGACCATCGGCGCGTGGGTGTGGCAGTTGACCAGCCCCGGCAGGGCGATCTGCCCGCGCGCGTCGACGCGTTCGACGGCGGCCAGACCCGCGACCTCCGCCGCACCGCCGACGGACTCGACGAGCCCGTCCCGTACGACGATCGCGGCGTCCTCCTCGAAGCCGATGCGCTCCTGGTCGTCGTGGACGAGGACGGTGCAGCCGGTGATCAGCAGATCGGCAGGAGAGTCGCTCACTCTCCCAACGTACGACGCCGTCCTCGCCTCGCGTGAGCCGAACCGCGCATCCTGGCGTGGCACTGTCGCGAGCCGTCCCGGACCAGCACGCTTGCGGCACGACCAAGGCTTCTGGAAGGGGCCCGCATGCTCCTCGGCACCTGGAATCTGGAGAACCTGTACCGCCCCGGCGGTCCATCCGGTCCCAAGGACAAGGCCACCTACGAGACGAAGCTCGCCTCCCTCGCCGCCGTGATCACGGAACTGGACCCGGTGCTGCTCGGCGTCCAGGAGGTCGGGGACCCGGCGGCGCTCGACGACCTGGCCGGGATGCTGGACGGTGAGTGGCACACCGCCCTGTCCGCGCATCCGGACGTCCGGGGCATCCGGGTCGGCTTCCTCAGCCGTACGGAACCGCAGGTCATCGCGGATACGAACGCGTTCCCGGCCCATCTCCGCCCGGTGCAGTCCGACGACTCGGGCGCCGAGGAACCGGGCGCGGGCCGGGGTCTCCTGGCGGTGCAGGTCGCGACGGGGACCGGCCCGCTGACGGTGGCGGTCGCCCATCTCAAGTCGAAGCTGCTGACCTACCCGGGCGGCCGTTTCTTCCCCCACGACGAGGGCGAACGGGCCCGCTACGGCGCCTACGCCCTCTACCGCCGGGCCGCCGAGGCGGCGACCCTGCGCGCGCTGGCCGACGGACTGCTCGCCGGTGAGGGCCGTACCCGGGACGTGGCCGTGCTCGGTGACATGAACGACGAGGTGCAGGCCGCGACCACCCAGATCCTGCTCGGCCCGCCCGGCTCGGAGATCGGTACGCCGGGCTACGACCGGGCCGACCAGGGCGACGCGGTCCGCCTGTGGGACGTGGCCCCGCTGATCCCCGCCGACCAGCGCTACTCCCGGATCAACTCCGGGCGCCGCGAGCTGATCGACCACATCCTGGTCAGTCATCACCTGGTCCACCGGGTGACGGCGGCGGGAACGGGACTGCCCGGTGAGGGAACGTTGCGGCTGCCGTCGGTGGGCCCGAATCCGGCGGCGCGGCGGGAGGCGCCGGGGTCGGATCACGCGCCGGTGTGGGTGCGGGTGGAGTAGCTCCCTATGTAGGGAAGTAATCCCCTATATAGGTGAAGTGGCTATACGGCGATGGGCAGTTCGATGGCGCGCAGGCCGACCCGTCCCCGCCCCCGCTCGAACTCCTCCAACAACTCGGTGAGTTGCTCGATGTGGTGGGACGTGAGCCGCCCCGCGTCGTCGAGATGGACGGCGCAGGCGGTGGTCGTGTCCACGAGCCGTTCGAGGACGGCCGCGACCTCGTCCGTGCCCTCCGTGTGCCGGGCGAGGGCGGGGAGTTCGGCGGCCGAGACGGCGATGGCGCCGCGGGCCTCGGCGAGCGTGCGGTAGGCCTCGCGGCGCAGGGTCCAGCGCTCGGCGCGGTCGTCGGACTCGCTCAGTACGTGTACGAGGTAGGCGTGCGCGGCGGCGCCCGCGGCCGCGAGCCGGGCGCGTACGCCCCCGCCGCGCTCCCCCGGCATCGGCAGATGCCCGACGATCAGCACGATCGCGCAGGCCAGCAGCGTCTCGCCGATGCGGCTGGCGGAGGCCTGCGGTTCCCCGCCGACCATCACGAGGGAGAGCACAAGGACGGTGACGACGGCGGTCTGCGCGGCGAAGTGCCGGGTGGCGACGGGGATCAGCGCACCGCTGAGGGCCACGAGCGCGACAAGCCCCTCGGGTCGGGGCAGCACGGCGGCGAACCCGGCGAAGACAAGCGCCCCCAGCACGGTCCCCGCCGCCCGGCTCAGCGCCCGCGAGGCGAGCGGTCCGAGGTCGGGCTTGACGAGGAAGACGGCGGTGGCGGGCAGCCAGTACCAGTGCTCGTGCTGCCCGTACCAACGGGCCTGGTGCAACGCCTGAGCGACGGCGACACTGGCCCCGAAACAGAGCGCGACCCGCAGCCCGTACTCCCGCCCCCCGGCCCCAAAGGCCGTACGGAACAAGGAGGTTACGGTCCTTCGCCGCGCATGCAGATCGCTCCCCTCCGCCTGGTCGAAGGCATCGGCGGCGTGCAGCAGCGCGTCGTCGAGGGCGCGCAGCGCGGGCGCGGAACGGTTGGGCGCGGGCAGCGGCCCGGTGTGCGCGTTGTCGCGCACGGCGGCGGCGAGGCGCCGGGGCCCTTCGCCCGCCCGGGCCGACACCGCCTCCCCGGCCCAGGCGATCGCGGTCGCGGCCTCGGCCAACGGCAGCGCGGCGGCGTACTGCCCGTGCAGCCGTCGCTCGGCCGCCGAACTGGCGTACCGCCGCAGCCGAGGCCCGGCGAGCGCGTCCTGCGCGTGATCGAGCGCGGCGGTCAGCGCCGCGCGCCGCCCCGTCGCCTCCGCCCCACCACTGGCGTCGAGCAGCGCGGCGATCGCGTCGTACACGGCGGCTACGGCGTCCCGCTCGCCGTCGAACCGGTAGTCACCGGCGAGGGCACCGGGCGTCGGCAGCGCCAGCCGCAGCAGGACCAGCCACGCGGCCCCGGCGAGGAAGGCGAGGGCCCGCTGCCACCCGGGTTCGGGCAGGGGCATGCCGGCGCCGATGGCGGAGGCGACGAGGAGTTGGGTACCAGCCCCGGACGCGACGGGCCCGATGGCACTGAACCCGCCGGCGACCAGCCCGATCCCGGTGAGAAGCAGCGTGAGCAGGACGGCCCCGACATGCTCCCCGGCATACGTCCCGATCAGCAGCCCCGCCGATCCCGCGAGCGCGGGCCCACCGAGCCGCTTGACCGAGGCCCGCCGACTGCCGGGCCGGTCGTTGATCCCGGCGAGCATGGCCCCGAGCGCGGCCAGCACCCCGAGAGACGTACGCCCGACAAGCACGGCCGTCATCAGCAGCGGCCCGGCGGCCAGCGCCCCTCGTGTGACCGCGCTCCAGGGAACCGGCCCGCGCTGGGCACGGAGCGTGTGGGCGAGCCAGGGCGGAAGCGAGAACGCGTCGGTACGACGGGACACAGGGCTCCTGTCTTGACGAGGGCGGGGTGTGCCTTCGGGCGACGGTGGCCGGGGCGGTAGCTGGAGCGGGTGCTGAAGCTGGTGCAGGCGGCTGGGGTGGTAGCCGTGGTGCCCACGGTAGTTCGCGTCCTTGTGCGGAACGGGCCGCTCGCATTTCGGGGATGTGAAGGTTGACCGGAAGGGCGCCTTCTTTATGAACGCAACGCCGAGAACAACGCTCCCGCGTCGGAAACCGCGCGGGTGAGCACGTCCGGCTCCGCCCGCAACCCCGCCACAATGCCGTCGACCGACCGCAGCCCGGCCCGCTCCAACAACCGCTTCTCGTTCGTCACCCACTCCCCCCGCCCCGCCAGCACCCCGTGCCCGGCCTGCACGGCGGCCACGGCGAGCGCACCGGCGACCTCGGTGAGCCGACCCTTCGGGACGTGATTGGCCTGCGCGTACGCGAGGGTGGCATCGGCGGTGCCGTGCCAACGCTCGGCGGCGGAGAGCCGTAGCTTCGCGGGATAGGCGTCCGGGCGGGGCAGTTCACCTCGCAGGACCCGGTTGATCGCCAACTCGGCGATGACCAGGTAACTGGGAATCCCGGCGAGATGGAACAGCAACGGTTCCACCCGGAACCGCCCCTCCTCCGTCTCCGCCAACTCCCGCTCCACCACGTCGAGATCGCGATAGTGCACGTCGACACGCCGCCCGTCGATCGTCAGCCAGGCACCCCCGTTGAAGACTCCGCCGCCCCACCCGCCGACCTCGGAAACCTCGCCCTCCCACCCGAGGGCACGGAGGTCGGCGGGGTCGAAGGGGCCACGGTAGTAGACCGCCAAGTCCCAGTCGCTGTCGCGGCGGTGAGTGCCTTCGGCCCGGGAACCACCGAGGGCTACGGCCCGGACCGTGGGGAGGGTGGCTAGGCGGTTGGCGGTGGTGTCGAGGAAGTCCGCGTCTTCAGTGGGCGTGGAAGTGGGCTTGGGCACGGCTGCGGCTCCAACTGGTCGGCCGGGGGCGGGAATCGCCGGAAGCGTAGGCAGACGGCGCGCCGGGTGCCACGCGATATCGCGCCCCCCTGCTCACGTCCTGGCATTCCCACCTCGCCGCCGACGAGTCGCGGCGGCCCGGGGTGCGGGGTGGGGGGTGCGGGGCGAAGGGTGCGGGGGCGCTGATGTCACTCTCGCCGTGCGAGGCCCTCGGGACGATTGTCAGTGGTGCGCGCTTCACTGGAGTGGTCACCGAGAGTCACCACTGGGAGCGGTCGATGGCAGCGTACGAGGCGAATGAGAGTGGGCAGGGGAAGCGGCAGGACCAGGGACAAGGACAGCTGCAGGGATCGGAGGGCGGCGGCGACTCGCCCGTCGCTCGTACGCATCTCTCGGCCGCCGGATTGCGCGCGCGGGGATGGACGGCCGAGATGGTGCGTCAACTGCTCGGTGAACCTGATCTGTTGCGGGTCAATCCGCATTTACGGGCGGCTCCGCGGATCCGGCTGTACTGCGTCGAGCGGGTCGAGGCGGCTGAGCGGAGTGAGGAGTTCCGGGCCGTTTCGGCGGCTGCCGCGCGGCGGTCCGGCGTGGCGCGGGTCGCTGCCCGGCGCAGGCGGCGGGAGGTGCTGGCGCGGATCGCGGCCGAGCCGATCGACGTGCCGCGCCTGGCTCCGCACAAATTGGCGGCGCTTGCGGTCGAGCACCGCGATCGGCGGGAGAAGGAGCGGGCGTACGAACGAAGGGGGCCGCTGCCGGATGGTGCCGGCGTCAGGGGCGGGAGTGCCGATGCCGTCGTGCTCGATCGGTGGAAGGTCGACTATCTACGGCACCGGCTGGCCCGCTACGACGAGTTGCTGAACGGGCTGCACGGGGGTGCCGGGCGGTTCGCGGCCGAGGAGTTGCTCCGGCGGCGGGTCTACGCGGCCATCACCGAGGCGTACCCGCTTCTTGCACAGGAGTGCGAACGCCAGGTGTCTGAACGGGAGTGGGGCCCATCTCCGGAATGACATGCCCGGGCGATGTTCCCGGCGCCCTCGGTCTAACGCCGGCGGCGACCCTACGCTCCGGGGCCATGAAGGATGATCAAGTCCAGCGTGTGCACGAGCGGTTGGCCGCCTCTCCCGGGCTCCGCGCCGTTTCGTTCGGCGAGGGTCGCCGGTTCGGTCTCTGGGATCTAGCCTCGCTCGCCGAGGGCGCTTTGGGTGGGTGCGTCGATCCCGGCTCGCTCACGGTGTCGAGCGAGAAGCGGCTGCGGGGGCGGCTGGGGGCGGCCGGGCGCGGGCGTCGGTGCGACGAGGATTTCCGCAGGAGGTACTGGATTTCGATGCCGGGCAACGGGAGTGGGAGGGAGAGGGAGAGCGTGCCGGTGGGGACCATCGCCGTCGACGCCTGGCCTACCAACTCGCGTGCGCTGCGCGTCTCTTCGCTCTCCGTCCCGCTCCTCGCGGTGCGCGGACGGCCGTTGGTGCGTGGGGAGGAGGAGCGGGAGAAGGCGCACTCGTCGTGTGACATGGGCGAGCCGAAAGGGCTGGCGTACAAGATCGGGGTCTTCGAGCGGGTGACACGGGAGGACGGCTGGCGGGTGGAGAGCCCGACCCCGCCCTCCGGGTCCAACGAGTCCTCCGGGGCCTCCGGGGCCTCCGGCGGAAATTCGGATGCGGGCGGCATCGTCCACGTGATCGGCTGGCGCCCGCACTGCGCCGACCGCCGACCTCCAACCGCCGGCGACCGATCGACCGACTCCTGGGAGACCCCGTGCTCGAACGCGTCACCGTCCCTACCCTCTTCCCGCCACCCACCTACTCCCACGCCACCGTCGTCGAAGCCGGTACGAAGCTCGCCTTCCTCGCCGGGGCGGTCCCGCTCGACGTCGACGGCAAGCTGGTCGGTGTGGGGGACGCGGTACGGCAGGCCGAGCAGGTGTTGGTGAATCTCGGTGAGCAACTGCGGGCGGTCGGCAGCGACTTGGGGCAGGTCGTCGCGACGGACGTGTATGTCGTCAGCAGCGAGCCCTCGGTGTTGTCCGCCGTGTGGGAAGTGGTCGAGGCGTCCGGGCTCAGTGCGGGGCCGCATTCGTCCACGCTCGTCGGCGTGGCCTGCCTCGGGTACACCGGGCAGCTCGTGGAGATCACCGCGACAGCCGTCGTACCGGAAGAGGTGGCGCAGTCATGAGCTCCGACTCCGAGGCCGTCGTCACGCTCCGTCGGGCTACCGGGCCCGATGCGCGTCCCGCCGCCGACGTATGGCTGCGTTCGTTCGCCGCCGCGTTGCCGACCGTTGTCAGTCCGCGGTCCGACGACGACGTGCGGGACTACTTCCGGGATGTCGTCGTGCCGTTGCGGGAGATCTGGGTGGCCGACGCGGGGGACGGCGGTGGGATCGTGGGGCTGATGGTGGTCAACGGCGATCTGTTGTCGCAGCTGTACCTCGAACCGGACTGGCGCGGGCGGGGGCTCGGGGACCGGTTCGTCGGGCTCGCGAAGGAGCGGAGCCCGGGGGGCCTGCACCTGTGGACGTTTCAGGTGAACAAGCCCGCCCACCGGTTCTACGAGCGGCACGGCTTCGTCGCCGTCGAGTTCACGGACGGCAGCACCAACGAGGAGCGGGAGCCGGCCGTGCGGTTCGTATGGGAGCCCAAGTCGTAGGTCAGGGGCGGGCGTTGCGAGCCAGTTCCAGGGCGTTCGACGGCCACCACTGGCCTGCCGCCGGACCGCCTCGGCAGGTGCCGTCGGACTCGCCGGGGCGTTTGATCCACAGGTAGGCGTCGAGGAGGGGGTTGTCCGTACGGGTCGTCGGCGGGGTGCCCAGGGCGCGGCCGGGCGGATTGCACCACGCGTCGGTGCCGGTGTAGGGGCCGTTGCCGTTGCGGCTGGTGTCGATGACGTAGTGCGTGCCGGCGAGGTCTTTGGAGAGCTGGTCGCCGTACGTCGAACTCGCCTTG
Organism: Streptomyces sp. NPDC058469; assembly: GCF_042721125.1. NCBI lineage: Bacteria > Bacillati > Actinomycetota > Actinomycetes > Kitasatosporales > Streptomycetaceae > Streptomyces > Streptomyces sp. NPDC058469. The sequence continues at coordinate 48,429 of NZ_JBHXME010000039.1, read as the reverse complement.
TTCGTCTGATAGTTGGAGATGTTCAGGGCGACGCCGTCGGCTCGGGCGACCCCGGACGCCTTGAGCGCGGCGACCAGTCGCCAGGCTTCGGGGATCCAGCTGGAGTTGCCCGCGTCGAGGTAGACGTGGGTGTGCGGTTGGCGTTTGAGGCGGTCGACGGCGTGGGCGAGCAGTGCGTAGCGTTCGCTCGCCGTGACCTGGGTGCAACCGGCGACCACCTGGGCCACGGCGTCCGGTTCGACGATCACATAGGCGCCCCGGTCGCCGAGGGCGGTCGCGAACTCGTCGATCCAGGCGCGGTAGGCCGCCGAGGTGGGGGCGCCGCCGAGGGAGTACTGGCCGCAGTCCCGGTTCGGGATGTAGTACGCGACGAGTACGGCGACGCGGCCGGCTTGGGCGGCGGCGGTGGTGCGGGCGCGGACCACCGGGGCGGGGTTCGGGCCGTTGAGCCACTCTGCCTGGGGCCTGCCTGCGATGCGGTCCATCAGGGCGGCGTCTGTTGTTCGGCCCGAGCTGCGCCAGGCGGCTGCCTGTTGCGCGGCTCGGGAGTCGGGGGTGATCCAGAACGGTTCCGGTACGTCACGGGTGGCGCCGGCGCAGCAGAGTCCTGCGAGGAGGGTGGCGAGGAGGGCTCGGCGTACCGGGGTGGGCAAGGTGACTCCGTTCTCGCCGCGGGGGGATAACTGGGCGGCGGCTTGTCCTTCCCGGAGTTTGGGGGGCGTCCCGTCCGCGTGCCGAAGCATCACCGGGCAGGTGGGGGCAAGATCACCCCTACGGGGGGATGCGCCGCGGTTGGGGGTGCCACGGTCTGTTTGTTGAGCGGCTGCTGCGCCGTCGTGGCTTGTCGCGCAGTTCCCCGCGCCCCCAAAAGCCCCTACCCCGCGCCCTTCAGGGCGTTGCCCTCGCGCTTCTAACGGGGCGCTTGCCCCCACGCCCGCTTCTTCGGCACCGGCCTCGCATAACTCCCCGCCCTGCTCGTCGTCAGTCCCAACCCCACCAGCGACTCCGCCAGCTTCACCGCCGCGCCGACCCCGTCGACCACCGGCAACCCCAGCTTCTCCCCCACCGCCCGCTGCAACCCCGTCATCCCGGCGCAGCCCAGCACCAGCACCTCGGCGCCGGCCGCGCACACCCGTTCCGCCGCCGCGAGGAACGCCGCCTCCGTGCGGTCCTCGTCGCCGCCCAGGTCGAGGACGCTCAGCCCCGTCCCCACCACCGCCGCGCAGTTCCGGCCCACGCCCGCCAGCTCCAGGCTGTCCTCGATCTGGCCGCAGGACCGTTCCAGCGTGGTGACGACGCCGTAGCGTCGACCCAGCAGGCAGGCCAGGTGGGCGGCCGCCTCGGTGATGTCGACGACCGGTACGTCCACCAACTCCCGAACGCCTTCCCGTCCGTGCTCTCCGAAGCCGGCCATGACGACGGCGTCGTACGCAGGACCCTCGTACGTGCGGAGCAGGTCCATGACGGCCGCCGCCGAGAGGTAGCTGTCGAGCCAGCCCTCCGCGGACTCGGGGCCCCATGCGGGGGTCAGGCCGGTCACGGTGGTGCCCGGGCCTGCTGCGGCCCGGGCACCTCGTACGATCTCCTCGGTCATCTCCTGCGTGGTGTTGCAGTTGGTGACGACGATGCGCACTCCGCTCAGACCTCCACCGGCTCGGGAGCGGGCTCGGCGGCGGCTCGATCGGTGCGGCAGATCAGTACGTACAGGCCGGCGCCCAGTGCCGTGCCGATGAACCACGAATACGGGGCCACGTCGCTGAACGTCTTCACCAGCGCGAGTACGGCCGCGACCGCCGCCGAGGGCAGGAACGCCCACAGGGCCTTGGGGTTGACGCCCTTGCGGTAGTAGTAGCGGGAGCCGGGGGTCGCGTCGAAGAGTTCCTGTACGTCGACCCGGCCGCGCTTCACCCAGTAGTAGTCGACCATGATCACGCCGAACAGCGGGCCCAGGAAGGCGCCGAGGCCGCCGAGGAAGTAGTTGACGACGGTCGGGTTGGAGAACAGGTTCCACGGGGTCACGACCAGCGCGGCCACCGTGCTGATCATGCCGCCGATCTTGAAGCTGATCTTCTGCGGCCAGACGTTGGCCAGGTCGTACGCCGGTGAGACGAAGTTGGCGACGATGTTGACGCCCATGGTGGCGACGGCGAACGTCAGCGCGCCCAGCACCATCACCCAGGTGTTGCCGACCTTGGCTACCAACTCCGCCGGGTCGGTGATGGCTTGACCCCAGACCTCCAGCGAGCCGGCCGTGACGATCACCGAAACGACCACGAACGCCGTGGAGTTGATGGGCAGGCCCCAGAAGTTGCCGCGGCGGACGGTGCGTTCGTCCGGCGCGAAGCGGGAGAAGTCGCAGAAGTTGAGCATCAGCGTGCCGTACGTGGCGAGGATCAGCCCGATCGCGCCGAACCACTGCCGCCACTGCTCGCCGAACGAGACCGGGTGCGGGGTGGAGGTGAGCGAGATGCTCCAACCCGCCTTGGACAGTACCCAGATGGCCAGCGCGATCATCACCAGCCAGATCGCGGGGCCGCAGAAGTCCTGGAACTTCCGTACGGATTCCATGCCCTGACTGATGATCACCGCCTGGATCAGCCACAGCGACAGGAAGGAGACCCAGCCGAGGGCGTCAAGTCCCAGGAAGGAGTGGTGAGTCCAGGATTCCAGTCCCGGCCAGGCGGCCAGCAGCATCACGTTGACGGCGACGGAGGCGAGGTAGGTCTGGATGCCGTACCACATGATGGCGATCACGGCCCGGATGAGGGCCGGGATGTTGGCGCCCCAGACACCGAAGCTGATGCGGCTGACAACCGGGAACGGAACGCCGTGCGCCTGCCCGATCTTGCCCATCCAGTTCATGCCGACGTAGATGAGCACGAAGCCGACGAGCAGGGAGGTGAAGATCTGCCAGACGTTCATGCCGAGGACCAGCAGTCCGGCGGCGAAGGTGTAGTTGCCGAGGTTGTGGACGTCGGACATCCACATGGCGAAGAGGTCGAAGACCTTCCAGTTGCGCTTGTCGGCGGGGGCGAGGTCTTCGTTGGTGAGCCGGGGGTCGGGGACGAACGCTGGCGTGCCGGTGACTTCGGCACTGTCGGCGAGGGACACGGGGCCTCCAGGGCAAAGGGGACGGAGGAGGGAGAACAGGAAGGACAGGACGGCTACCGGTGTCGTTTGGTATACCAAACTGCCGTCATAGTCCTCCCGTCAACCGTTCCGACCGATGTCACCGTTGTTAACGCTCCGTAAAACACCTCCGGAGTCGGCGAAGATAGCCCCATGAGCTCCATGACAGCGAAGATCGAACCCCTCGGAGCGGTGCGCGAGCGCGTCCTGGCCACCCTGCGGCAGGACATCATCGCGGGCCGCCTCGCCCCCGGCGACCGGCTGGTCGAGCGCGAGCTGGCCGAGCGTTTCGGGGTCTCGCGGGTGCCGGTCCGGGAGGCGATCCGGGCGCTGGTCGCGGAGGGCTTCGTCCTGTTCGAGTCGGCGCGCCGCACGGTCGTACGGCGGCTGACCCCGACCGACGTCAAGGAGCTGTTCGAGCTGCGCGAGGCGCTGGAGGTGTACGCGGCCGGGCTCGCCGCGGCCCGCGCGACCCCTCAAGCACTCGCCGAACTACGGGAGTTGCTGGACAGCGCGGCGGAGGCCACCCGGTCCGACGACGCCGAGGCGATCACCGACGTCAACACCCGCTTCCACGACCGCATTCTGGCCCTGGCCGGAAACAGCCTGCTGATCTCGGTCATGGAACCCGTCGACGGCCGGCTCCGCTGGCTCACCCGGCAGAACGAGGAGTGGCCCCAACTCCTCACCGAACACGAGGAGTTGTACGAGGCGATCGCGTCCGGCGACCCGGACCGCGCCCGCGCCCATGCCCTCAGCCACGTACAGGCCAACTACCGTTCCACGGTGCGGCATCTGTTCGGGGACGACCCGCAGCCGTAAGGAGAGGGAGGGAACATGGTCAGCAGACGTGGCCTGTTGAGCGGGGCCGCGCTCGTGGGCGTCGGTGCGATGGCGCGCAGGGGACGGGGGTGGCCGTGGCGGACGTAGCACTGGACACTCCGTTCACGCCGGTCGGCACGCCGCATCTGGCGCGGGCCGAGCAACTGGTGGGATATCAGCGGCTGTTGGCGGCCGGGTATCTGGTGAACGGGTTGGTGGGGCACTGGCCGCTGGACGGTGCGGGCACGGACCGTTCCGGCCGTGAGAACCCTGTCACGCTCGGTCCCGGCGCGACCTGGACGGCGCTGCGCGCGGGCGGCGAGCTGAGTCTCGACGGGACGTCCGGGGCGTACGCGGCCACGGATTCGACGGGTTCCACGGGCTCTGTCCTGGACACCACCGCCCCCTTCACCGTCTCGGCGTGGGTGCGGCCGGCGAGCGACGCCGACCCGGGCACCATGTACACGGCGGTGAGCCAGGACGGCACCACCACCAGCCGCTTCCTCCTCCAGTACGACAACACCGTCTCCACCTGGGCCTTCAAGGTCCGCAGCGAGGACCAGACCACGAAGGTGTCCGCCGTCGCGACGTCACCGGCCGCCCTCGGCGTCTGGACCCATCTCACCGGCGTCTGGGACGGCACGCAGATCCGGCTGTACGTCGACGGTCAGCCGCAGGGCAGCGCCGCGACCACCCTGTCCTGGGCGGCGACCGGCGGCTTCTCCATCGGCCGGGCCCGCTTCGACAGCGCGCCCGTCAACCGCTTCAAGGGCGCCATCGACGACGTACGAGCCTACGCCCGCGCCCTCACCACCGACGAGATCGCCCTGGTCAGCGGCCATACGGCCCGCCAGAACAACGTCTATCTGACGGGCTCGGCCGCCACCCTCGCCTGGGGCACGCCCGACGACCCGGCGAGCTGGGTGGCCCGCGCCCGCTGCGCGTCCTTCGTCACCGGCGTCCTCAAGCACACCTATGGCTGGGCGGCGGACGACTACTTCCTCCAGTACTTCCAGGAGAAGGTCCCGGAGGCCGCCGACTACTGCGCGGCCTTCCTGAACGGCACCGCCGGCCCCCGCTTCCAGCGCGTCCGCAAGGTCGCCGACCTCCAGCCGGGCGACATCATCGCCGTCGACTACAAGGGCAGCGACCCCGACAACACCGGCCACATCGTCATGGTCCGCGAGGTCAAGGGCGTCTTCAGCGGCACCGCCGACTTCACCGGCGAGACGCAGTACGCCGTCGAGATCATCGACTGCACCTCCGACCCGCACGGCGTGTACGCGCTGACCAACTACCCCAAGTACCCCGACACCCGCATGGTCAGCAACGTCACCGGCGAGAACCTCCAAGGCGTCGGCATCGGCCACATGATGTTCTACGCCTCCGACACCACGGGCGAGTTCTCGCGGTACCGGTGGAGCGTCAACTCATCGAAGAGCACCGGGACTTACGACGTGACGGCACGACCGGTCGCGGCGGCCCGCATCGGCTGAACCGCCGGGTCGCGGAGGTCAGCGACGGGCGTACCTGTCCGTCGCCGCCACCAGTGCCTCCGCGACACCGGGCGCGCTCGCGTTGTGCCCGGCCTCGTCCACGAGCACCAACTCGCTGCCGGGCCAGGCGTGATGGAGCCGCCAGACGACCCCGAGGAGGTTGCCGAGGTCGAGGGTTCCTTGAACGAGGGTGCCGGGGATGTCCTTGAGGAGGGGCGCGTCCCGCAGCACCACACCCTCCTCATTGCCCTCGCCCAGGAAGTGGTCGTTGCCGAAGTAGTGCGTGACGGTCCGGGCGAAGCACATACGGAACTCCGGGTCCTCGTACCGTTTTTCGGAGCGCGGCGGCGCCGGGATGATCGCCGTCTCCCAGTCCGTCCAGGCGCGCGCGGCCCGCTCCCGCACCGCCCGGTCGGGCGACTCGATGAGCCGGTTGTAGGCGGCGGCGAGGTTCCCGTCCCGTTCCGCGGCGGGGAGTTCACCGACGAACGCTTCGAAGGCCTCCGGGAAGAGCTTCCCAAGTCCCCTGGTCAGCAGGGCCACTTCGGGATCGGACCCGGTGGCGACACAGGTCAGCACCAGCTCCGACACCACACCCGGATGCGTCTGCGCGTACCGCAGCCCGAGCACCGACCCCCACGACGCGCCCCACACCAGCCACCGTTCGATCCCCAACTCCCGCCGCAGCAGCTCCAGATCGGCGGTGAGGTGGGCCGTCGTGTTCACGCTCATGTCGGTGTCGTACGCGCTCGCGTGCGGTGTGGAACGTCCGCACCCGCGCTGGTCGAGCAGCACGATCCGGTAGACGGCGGGGTCGAAGTACCGCCGGGGATAAGGGGAACAGCCCGAACCCGGGCCGCCGTGCAGCACGACCGCGGGCTTGCCGTGCGGGTTTCCGCAGGTCTCCCAGTAGACGCGGTTGCCGTCGCCGACGTCGAGCATGCCGTGGTCGTACGGTTCGATCTCCGGATACAGGCCCATCCGCCGACCCTAGCGTCGCTACGGCGCGGTCGGCAGCCCCGCCGCCCCGGCCGCCGTGCGCAGTACGTCCCGCAGCATCTCGGGGGTGAGTTTGCCGGTGAAGGTGTTGCGCTGGCTGACGTGGAAGCAGCCGAAGAGGTCGAGTCCGCCGAGGGAGACCTGCGTCCCGTGCCCGAACACGGGCCGTGGGCGCGGCACTTGCCACCCCGCCGCCGCGAACGCGGGCAGCGCCGCCTGCCAGCCGAAGGCGCCGAGTACAACCACTGCCTTCAACGTCGGCCGCAGCAGGGTGAGTTCCTCGACGAGCCAGGACCGGCAGGTGTCGCGTTCCTCGGGGGTGGGCTTGTTGGCGGGCGGCGCGCAGCGCACCGGCGAGGTGATGCGCACGCCGTACAGCTCCAGGCCGTCGTGGGCGCTCACGGCGGTCGGCTGCGAGGCGAGGCCCACGTCGTAGAGGGCCTCGTACAGGACGTCCCCGGAGCGGTCGCCGGTGAACATGCGGCCGGTGCGGTTGGCGCCGTGCGCGGCCGGGGCCAGGCCGATGATCAGGAGCGACGCGTCGGCGGGGCCGAAGCCGGGTACCGGGCGCCCCCAGTACGTCCAGTCGGCGAAGGCCGCGCGTTTGGTACGGGCGACCTCCTCGCGCCAGGCGACCAGGCGGGGGCAGGCCCGACAGCCGGTGATCCGCTGATCGAGGTCGGACAGGTTCATGCCGCCACCGTATTTCGTCCCCTCACCGAGTTCACGCCCCACCGTAGGTCCGCCGGACTCAGGTGAGGATCACGCGAACGCCACGAACCCGCAGATCATCAGGAACAGCAGCGCCAGCAACGGAACCTGGGGCTGCTCGGTGGGCGGGACGCGGTGGTCGGGGGGAACGTGGCACAAGAGTCGAAGGCCGGAGACCGGGAGCCGCGAGGAGCCTCCCGTGCTCGGGTCGTCGGCCGAAACCCGCCGGAGCGGCCCGTCTCGGGGGACTAAAGTCGAGGCATGGCTTCCGAGGGTGCGGACGAGACCGACGGCGACAACGGAACCGGCGCGACTACGACGAGCCGGAACACCGACGCGCCCCAGAGCCCTACGGCTGAGCCTCAGAGCGACGCCGTGGCCGCTGCCAAAGCCGCCGGCCCCTCGGACGGTGCGAGCGTCCGCGTCGACAGTTGGATCTGGTCCGTCCGCCTGGTCAAGACCCGTTCCATGGGCGCCGCCGCCTGCAAGGGCGGCCACGTCCGTGTCAACGGCGAGCGGGTGAAGCCTGCCCACTCTCTCCACGTCGGCGACGAGGTACGCCTCCGTCACGAGGGCCACGAGCGCGTCGTCATCGTGAAGCAGGTCATCCGCAAACGGGTCGGCCCTCCGGTCGCCGTCCAGTGCTACGTGGACAACTCCCCGCCGCCCCCGCCCCGCGAGGCCGTCGCCCCGGCCGGCATCCGCGACCGCGGCACCGGCCGCCCCACCAAACGCGACCGCCGCGACCTGGAACGCCTGCGCGGCGTCCCCGGCGCCGACCCCGCCACCACCCCCGACACCCACCGGGAGCGGGACACCCGTCGCGACTCACACCGCAGTACCCGCCGCGACCCGAAACGGTGACGTCCGGCCCGGGCCCCTCGGCCCACCGGACGCCACCGTCACCCTGTGCTCAGCCTCAGCCTCAGCCGTACGGCACGGATCACGCCCGTCGTCGTACCACTCGCAGCAACTCCGCGTTCTGCCCCCGCCGCGCCCAGGCGATCAGGGCGAGCGGGATGATCAGGATCAACGGTGTCGCCGCGTTCTCACCGTGGAACGCGGTCATCTGCACGACGAACGCACCCACCATCAGCGCACTGAGTGCCGTCGCCGCCACCGACTGCAGCAGCGGCACCAACAGCGCGACGGCACCGGCCAGTTCGAGCGCGCCGATGGTGTACATGGCCCCGCTGCCCCAGCCGATCTTGTCGAAGGACTCCACGGCCGACGGATGCGCGATCAGCTTGGGCAGCGCACTCGCGATGCCGTAGAACAGGGCGAGCAGCACCTGGAGGGCACGCAGCGCGATCCGGGCGCGGCGGCCGCGGGGGGTCGCGGACTCGGCGACGACGGTGCGGGAGTTCGCGGAGGCTACGGAAGCGGTGGTCTCGGACATGAGGTTCTCCTGTGGGGACGGTGGGAAGCGGTCCGTGTTGCTGTCACAGGGGTAGACCGGCCCTCGTCCTCGAACTCATCGCCGCCGCACGCGATTTCCTCCGCTAATCCGCTGTCTCTGCCTCCGCCACTGTCGCCGCCACCGCCCTCACCCATATCCGGTCCGGTGTCAGATAGCTGTCCACCTTCAGTCCCGCCTCCGCCAGCGCCTCCTCGAACTGGTCCTTCGTCAACGGCCGGGACAGGAACGTCTGGGTCCAGACCGCGTCCGGGAACACATACTCCGCACGCACCGAGTCGACCCCGTCCCCGACCGGCTCCGCCGACACCATCCGCACGGTGAAGCCACTGGGGTCGCCCCTCCCCCAGCCTCCGGCCGGGGGGACCCCCATCTCGCTTCGCTCGCGCGGCACGTTCGCGTGGAAGTCCTCGCCCTCCCGCTGGATCAGCACACAGCCGCCCGCCGCGACATGCCGTACGCAGGTCCGCAGCAGTCCGCGCCGTACCTCGACATCCCCGGCGTGCACCAGGAACGACGCGAGCAGCACCACGTCGAAGGTCTCTCCCAGATCGAGGTTCTCGATCGGGCCGCATATCGTGCGCGCGCCCCGGACCCGCTCCAGCATCTCGGCGGAGTCGTCGACCGCCGTGACCGTGAACCCGCGTTCCAGAAGGGGGTGGGTCATCCGTCCCACCCCGCTGCCCAGCTCCAGGATGCGCGCGCCGGCCGGCACGGCCGCCGTGATGATGTCCGGCTCCTCTCCCACGGGGAGCCGCGAGTACAGCTCCACCGCGCAGCCGTCCGGGGTGATCGCCCCGGGTCCTGTCCCTTCGTACCCCTCACGCATTTCGATTCGCATGCCCGTCCAACGGACCGCGTCCGCACGCCCGTTCCCGACTCGCACTGGTTCACCCGTACGAGTCAATTCCCTTCAGAGAGGCAACGGTTGGTCAGAGAGGCAACGGTTGGAGCGGGAACCACCCGTGCCCGATGTACCAGTGCCCGCCCGCCCGCAAGTGATCCCCGACGGCCTTCTCCACGGACGTACGCCGCGGCAGGCTCTCCACCGCCAGATCGGGATGGCCGAAGACGAACTGGACGGGCTCGGTGTCGGCCGGCTCCGTGTCCTCGCGGATCACTCGGAACCGTTCCTGGAAGCGGACGATGTTCGAGCCGGCGGAGAGGTACCGCTTCAACTGCGGGTCGAGCAGCCAGGAGTGGCAGGTCGCGACCTCGTGGTGTTCCTCGGGGAAGTGCCGGGCGAAGAACGCGCGGGCCAGCTCCAGCGAGCGATCGCACGCGGCCGGGGTGAGCGGCCCGGAGAAGTCGGGGATGTGCAGGTTCAGGCAGGGCGTCCCCGGCTCCGCGTCCAGCCCGGCCGCCGTGAGCGCCTGCGCGGTGCGTTCACCGAGCCGCGCCCGCTCGAACTGCAGCCGCCCCAGCTGGTACAGCTCGCCGCGGAAGTGCGGGACGAGCCACTGCGGGAACGGCAGCCCTCCCCCGCCGTACCGCTTGTGGTGCACCGCGATGTTGCGTCCCAGGTCGGCGAGGGTGCGCCGGGAGACATCGGCGGGGATGCCGCGTTCGCGGTGGTACGCGCGCGTGTAGGGCAGCGCGGCGACGAACACGTACACGGAGAAGTAGGCGCCCACCTCCGGCGGAGCCTCGGGCAGCCGTGCCAGGAACAGCTCGGTGAGCCGGGTCCAGTGGCCGTGCTCTCCGATGTCCTTCACCAGTTCGCCGACGCACTCCTCCAGGAGCCGCGTCGCGTCGGTGTCCCGCGTCAACACCCGGCGCAGTCGCACCAGTTCGTTGATGTCCTCATGGGGTACGGCGAGGTCGAGCAGGACCTCGGGCAGTTCGTCGGCGTCCGGCAGCACGGTGCGCTTTCCCTCCCTGTGGAGAACGTCCGAGCCGAAGAGTACGTTGCAAGGAGGAGTAGTGATCCTGATGCGTACAGGCAGTGAGCCGACGACAGCGCGCAGTCCGCTGCGGACGCGCTTCTGGCTGAGCGTGTGGGGACTGGTCTGGACGATCTTCGGCACGGTGGCGTTCGCGCTCACCGGTCGCCCCGGGTGGGCGGCGGCCTGCGCGGTGCTGTGGCTGATCGTCACGATCGACATGACCATGATCCTCAGACACATGCGCCAGGGCCCGCACTACCAGCCGGGCCCGGACGTCCCGCCGTACCGACCACCGGAACACCGCCGCCCCTGACCCACCGGGGGTGTGACCACAGGCGTACGCCTACGCGTCGAAGCGGGCCGCCTTCAGGTACTGCGGTTTGGGATCGAGCGCGGCGGCCAGCCGGAAGTGGCGTTTGGCCTGGTCGGCGCGGCCCTGTCGCTCGTAGGTGCGGGCGAGCGCGAAGTGCGCGAAGGCGTTGTCGGGCTCGCGCTCCAGGACGATGGTGAACTCCAGCTCGGCTGGGCGCAGTTGCGCGGCCGCGAAGAAGGCACGCGCGCGCAGCAGGCGCGCGGCGGTGTTCTCCGGGTGCGCGTCGATGACGCGGTCGAGCAGCTTCACCGCGCCCCGCGGGTCCCGCGCGTCGAGCAACTGCTCGGCGGCGCGGAAGTCGATGACATGCGTCTCCGGAGTACGTCCGGTCGTTCCGCTGTTCTCGGGCACGGCAAAGTCCTTCCCTCACTCGGACGTTTCAACGCCCGGAGGAACGACCGCTATTCCTGGGGTGGCTGCTGGGGCGCGTGCGCCCTGCGCACGAGTTCGGCCCACACGTCTCGTACGCGCCGCTCCAGCGCCTCCAGGGGGACGTCGTTGTCGATGACGATGTCCGCGATGGCGAGCCGCTTCTCGCGCGTCGCCTGGGCGGCCATACGCGCGCGTGCGTCGTCCTCGGTCATGCCCCGCAGCCGGACCAGCCGGTCGAGCTGGGTCTCGGGGCTCGCGTCGACGACGATCACCAGGTCGTACAGCGCGGCGAGGGCGTTCTCGGCGAGGAGGGGTACGTCGTGGATCACCACGGCGTCGTCGGCCGCGGCCGCTTCGAGCTCGCGGGACCGTCGGCCGACCAGGGGGTGCACGATCTCGTTGAGGACGGCCAGCTTCTCGGGGTCGGCGAAGACGATGGAGCCGAGCTTCGGCCGGTCCAGGCCGCCGTCCTCGCCGAGGACGTCCTCTCCGAAGGCCTCGACTACCGCCGCGAGCCCGGGAGTTCCGGGCGCGACGACCTCGCGCGCGATGCGGTCGGCGTCGATCAGCACGGCGCCGTACCCCACGAGCAGCCGCGACACTTCACTCTTACCGGCACCGATGCCCCCGGTGAGGCCGACCTTCAGCATGGACCGAAGCCTACGGCCTGTCACCGACAGGGCACGCGATGACCGTCGGCAACCGCCCGGGACCCGTCCGGCGGACAGGCCCTCAGGAACAGTCCGGCGGGCAGGCCTTAGTTGTCGCCCTCGCGCTCCGCCAGGAAGCGCTCGAACTCCTGCCCGATCTCGTCCGCCGACGGGATGTCGACCGGCTCGGCGAGCATGTTGCCGCGGCTCTCGGCGCCCGCGGCGGCGTCGTACTGGTGCTCCAGGCCCTGGACGAGCGCCACGAGCTCCTCGTCGCCCTCCTGGATCTGGCGGTCGATCTCGGTCTGGGTGCGGTGGGCCTCGGTGCGCAGGGAGTGCGCGATGCCCGGGAGGACCAGTCCGGTGCCCGCCGTGATGGCCTCCAGGACGGTCAGAGCGGCGTCCGGGTACGGGGAGCGGGCGATGTAGTGCGGAACGTGCGCGGCGACGCCCAGGACGTCGTGACCGGCCTCCATGAGGCGGTACTCGACGAGCGCCTCGGCGCTGCCGGGAACCTGCGCCTCGTCGAAGGGGCTGCGGTGCCCCGGGACGAGGTCGTTGCGGTTGCCGTGCGGGGTGACGCCGACGGGCCGGGTGTGCGGGACGCCCATGGGGATGCCGTGGAAGTTCACGGACAGCCGGACGCCGAGCCGCTCCACGATCTGCTGGACGGCCGCGGCGAAGCGCTCCCACTCCACGTCCGGCTCGGGGCCGGAGAGGAGCAGGAAGGGGGCTCCGGTGGCGTCCTGGACCAGTCGCACGTCGAGCGTGGGCTCCTCGTACTCGGTCCACCGGTCCCGCTTGAAGGTGAGCAGCGGGCGGCGGGCTCGGTAGTCGACGAGCCGGTCGTGGTCGAAACTAGCCACGAGCTGGTGGGGCAACGTATCGAGCAGACGTTCGACGATCTGGTCGCCTGTCTCGCCCGCGTCGATGTATCCGTCGAAGTGGTAGAGCATGACAAGACCGGCCGACTCCTGTGCGAGCGCCATGTCGACGACTGCCAGGCCCTTCGGCTCCCATGCGTACAAACCCTGCGGATCAAGCACAGTGACCGCTCCTCCTCGTGTTCGTACTGCACAACGCCCTCCAGGGCATGGGCATTCCCGCCCATGCCCCTGATCAGGCACCTCTTACTGGCTTTTCATGCGCCACTCCCCTGTGTCACCGGGAGAGCGTCCACGTCACGAGGACAGCACGCGCGCGTGGATTGCGGTCACGGCCTTTCGGGCGGAGGAGAACGCGCCGTGCTGCCAGGCGTCGGTGTAGCTGAGCCAGTCGCCGGCGAAGTAGACACGTCCGGTGGGGTCGTTGAGCGGCTTGTAGCGGGCGTCGTCGGGGCCACCGGGGGTGTCGTGCCACGCGGCCTCCAGGTGGGGCGTCTGACGCCAGTGGTGGGAGAAGGACGATGCCAGCTCGCTGCGGTACTTCTCCCCGTAGATCTTCACACCCACGGCCACCGCCCGCTCTTCCCGCCCCTTGGGGGTGAGCTTCGCGTAGGAGTCCGCGTCGTCGTCGTAGTTGTAGTACCCGATGAGGACGCCCCGCTCACCGTGGAAGCCGTAGGAAGGGTGCCATATGTGGGTGACGTCCTGGTCGGTCTCGGTGATACCGCCGTAGATCCGGTGATCCAGCTCCCACCAGCGGGACTTGTACTCCAGGCCGATCTTCGCGGCGGACGACGGGGTGATCGCCTCCAGTGCGGTCTGGACGCCGGTGCCGAGGTTGTGCGGGATCTTGGCGAGGATGTTGGGCGGCAGGGCGCCGACGCAGTAGTCGGCCTCGACGACCCTGGTACGGCCGCCCTGGGTGTAGGTGACCGAAACACCACTCCCCTTGTCGCTGATTTTCGATACGGCCGCCCCGGTACGGATGCGGTGCGCGCCGATCGCCCGGGTGAGGGCCTTCGGTATCTGGTCCATGCCGCCGACCGGCTGGAACATCAACATGGCCTGGTCGAAGCCGAATTCGAAGGAGAAGTAGCGGCCGACACCGCTGGCGAAGACCTCGGAGGCGGTGGGTACGTCCCCGAGCAGCACACCAGGAGTACCCGCGGCGGCCGGGACGGTCGAGTACCCGCGGAAATCACCGCCCTTGTAGTCCAGCGTGTCGCCGAGCTCGCCCCAGCCCTTGAGGAACTCGACGAGCCTCTCCTGGTCGGTGGCGGTCAACTCCTTGTCCAGGGCGCCCTTGTCGGTGGCCTTGGCAAGCAACTCCGAGACGTAGCCGTAGACATCGGCCTTGGCGGTGCGGTAGCGCTCGGGCTTGGTCATGCCGGTGGACTCGTTGTAGATGTACGCGTCCGCGTTGACGTTGGTGAACACCTGGATGGGGACGCCGAGTTCACGGCAGTAGTCGAGGGTGACCATCCACTGCGGGATCCGCGCGGGACCGCAGTTCATGTAGTGGCCGTCGGCGAAACGGGCGGTCTGCCGGTTGCCGTAGAGGTCGGTCGTCGTGTCGCCGCCGCGGACGGTGAAGTTACGGCCACCGGTACGGTCCCTGGCCTCCAGGACCGTACAGTCGTAGCCGGCCTTGCCGAGTTCGTACGCCGTGGTCAGTCCGGCGATGCCACCGCCGACGATGACGACCTTGGCCGCGCCGCGTCCGGTGAGGTTGAAGTCGCCGGCGCTCAGCGCGCGGAAGGGCTGTTCCCGCTGGGCGGCCTGCGCGGTGGGGGCGAGCCCGAGGGCCCCCATGGTGGCGAACATGGTGCCCGCGCCACCGGTGAGACCCACGTTGCGCAGAAAAGCACGTCGGCTCTGGTTCCTTGCCATGGTCCGGCTCCCCTCTCCGATCATGAATGACCGAGGAAGCCTCCCAACGACCCGTTACGGCCTGGCAGTTACTGATGTATCTCGCACGTTTCTACAAGGCCGGGGGAAAGCGCCCCTCAGGGGCGCGGGGAACTGCGCGCTCAACCCCCACCGGCCCGCAGTCGCGGCACGACCGGCCGCACACATGGCTGAGGGACCGCACCTCGAAAGGTACGGCCCCTCAGTTCAAGAGCTACTGCTCAGTGATCAGCTCTGGCCGCCGGCCAGCTTCTCACGCAGGGCAGCGAGCGCCTCGTCGGACGCCAGCGCACCGGAGGTGTCCGCACCCTCGGAGGAGTACGAACCGCCGCCGCCACCGCCACCGCCGCCACCGGCCGCGGCCGGAGCCGCACCCGCCGTGTCGACACCCTCGGCCGCCGCCTGGGCGTCGGCCTCGCGGGACTTGATGACCTGCGCCTGGTGCTGCTCGAAGCGCTGCTGCGCCTCGGCGTACTGGGTCTCCCACACCTCACGCTGGGACTCGAAGCCCTCGAGCCAGTCGTTGGTCTCGGGGTCGAAGCCCTCGGGGTAGATGTAGTTGCCCTGGTCGTCGTACGACGCGGCCATGCCGTACAGCGTCGGGTCGAAGTCGACCGTGGCCGGGTCGGCACCGAAGGCCTCGTTGGCCTGCTTCAGCGAGAGGCTGATGCGACGGCGCTCGAGGTCGATGTCGATGACCTTGACGAAGATCTCGTCGTTGACCTGGACGACCTGCTCCGGGATCTCCACGTGGCGCTCGGCCAGCTCGGAGATGTGCACCAGACCCTCGATGCCCTCGTCCACGCGGACGAACGCACCGAACGGAACCAGCTTCGTGACCTTTCCGGGCACGACCTGGCCGATCTGGTGGGTGCGGGCGAACTGCTGCCACGGGTCTTCCTGGGTCGCCTTCAGCGACAGGGAGACGCGCTCGCGGTCCATGTCGACGTCGAGGACCTCGACGGTGACTTCCTGGCCGACCTCGACAACCTCGGAGGGGTGGTCGATGTGCTTCCAGGACAGCTCGGAGACGTGGACCAGACCGTCGACGCCACCCAGGTCCACGAAGGCACCGAAGTTGACGATCGAAGAGACCACACCGGAGCGGACCTGACCCTTCTGGAGGGTCGTGAGGAACGTCTGGCGCACCTCGGACTGGGTCTGCTCCAGCCAGGCACGGCGGGACAGGACCACGTTGTTGCGGTTCTTGTCCAGCTCGATGATCTTGGCCTCGAGCTCCTTGCCCACGTAGGGCTGGAGGTCGCGGACGCGGCGCATCTCGACGAGGGAGGCCGGCAGGAAGCCACGGAGGCCGATGTCGAGGATGAGACCACCCTTGACGACCTCGATGACGGTACCGGTGACGATGCCGTCCTCTTCCTTGATCTTCTCGATGGTGCCCCACGCGCGCTCGTACTGTGCGCGCTTCTTCGAGAGGATCAGGCGGCCTTCCTTGTCCTCCTTCTGGAGAACAAGGGCTTCGATCTCGTCGCCGACCTTGACGACCTCGTTCGGGTCGACGTCGTGCTTGATCGAGAGCTCGCGGCTCGGGATGACACCTTCGGTCTTGTAACCGATGTCGAGGAGAACCTCGTCCCGGTCAACCTTGACGATGACGCCATCGACGATGTCACCATCGTTGAAGTACTTGATCGTCTCATCGATAGCGGCGAGGAATGCTTCCTCGTCACCGATGTCGTTGACCGCAACCTGCGGGGTGGTGGCGGTGGTCTCGGTGCTGCTCGTCATGTGGGAAAGGGCTCCGGTACGGACATTGAAGTCGTAGGTACTGCTCACGCCGAGAGCCGTTTTCGCTTCGCTCTGCAGAAGGGCCGGACAGCCAAGGAAGCGCCGGTCCGGAACACCAGGTGTCCGGTGGCGCCTCGAAAACCGAGGGGTCATACATACAGATGCGAGCGCAACCTGCTACGTCTGAGGTGCGCAGGCCCGCAGCGCAACTTGTAGCATACGGGGGCAGCCAGGCAGGGTCAATGCGCGAAGGCGCACACCCGGGGCGGATCGCCGCATACCCGGCACAAAACGTGTCCCGCGAGGCCACGCAGGCCTGAACCACCCCTTTAGTGACGCCGCCGGGGACAGCCGCACCGTAGAGGTGACGGAAGAGTACGACGAGGGAGCCGATCATCCAAGAGCCCGATACGTTCGAACCGGAGGCCACCCGCCGTGACGCCGACATCACCGAGAGTTCCCGGGCCAACCGGGGTTGGTGGGACCGGAACGCGGACGACTACCAGGTCGAACACGGCACGTTCCTCGGCGACGACCGCTTCGTGTGGGGCCCCGAGGGCCTCGACGAGGTGGAGGCCGAGCTCCTCGGCCCGCCCGAGGAACTGAAGGGCAAGGACGTCCTGGAGATCGGCGCCGGCGCGGCCCAGTGCTCGCGCTGGCTGACCGCCCAGGGCGCCCGCCCGGTGGCCCTGGACCTCTCCCACCGCCAGCTCCAGCACGCGCTGCGGATCGGCGGATCGTTCCCTCTGGTGTGCGCCGACGCCGGTGCGCTGCCCTTCGCGGACGCCTCCTTCGACCTGGCCTGCTCGGCGTACGGGGCGCTGCCGTTCGTCGCCGACCCGGTGCTGGTGCTGCGCGAGGTGCGCCGGGTGCTGCGGCCCGGCGGCCGGTTCGTCTTCTCGACCACGCACCCGATCCGCTGGGCGTTCCCCGACGAGCCCGGCCCCGAGGGACTGACGGTCTCCGCCTCCTACTTCGACCGCACGCCGTACGTCGAGCAGGACGACGACGGCCGCGCGATCTACGTAGAACACCACCGCACCCTCGGCGACCGCGTCCGGGACATCTCGGCGGCGGGACTGCGTCTGGTGGACCTCGTCGAGCCGGAGTGGCCGTCCTGGAACACCGCCGAGTGGGGCGGCTGGTCGCCCCTGCGCGGCAATCTCATCCCGGGGACGTCGATCTTCGTGTGCGAGCGCGACCGCGAGAACGTCTGAGGGACTGACGGAGCGCGGGCACGCGCGCGTAGAGGTCGTTCCGCACGGCGTACGACACTGGGGGCGTGATCCGCTACGACGCCCTCGACGCGCTGCCCGTCCGCAGTGCCCTGCCCGGACTTGACGCCGCCCTGGAGGCGGGCGGTGCAGCCGTACTCGTCGCGCCGCCCGGCACCGGCAAGACGACGCTGGTGCCGCTCGCGCTGGCCGGGCTGCTCGGTGAGGGGCCCGCGCGGCGGGTGGTCGTCGCCGAGCCGCGGCGGATCGCGGCGCGGGCGGCGGCCCGGCGCATGGCATGGCTGCTGGGCGAGAAGGTCGGCGAGAGCATCGGGTACACCGTGCGCGGCGAGCGGGTCGTCGGACGGCACGCACGCGTGGAGGTCGTCACGACCGGAGTGCTGCTCCAACGGCTGCAACGCGACCAGGAGTTGACCGGCGTCGACGCCGTGATCCTGGACGAGTGCCACGAACGGCACCTGGACGCGGACACGGTGGCCGCCTTCCTGGTCGACGTACGGGAGGCCCTGCGGCCCGAGTTGCGGCTGGTCGCGGCGTCCGCGACCACCGACGCGCAGGGCTGGGCCCGGCTGCTGGGCGATGCGCCGGTGGTCGAGGCGGAGGGTGTCGCGTACCCGGTGGAGGTCGTCTGGACCCCGCCGCCACGTCCCGTACGGCCGCCGCACGGGATGCGCGTGGACCCGGCACTGCTCACGCACGTGGCGTCGACGGTACGGCGGGCGCTGGGCGAGCGGGACGGGGACGTGCTGTGTTTTCTGCCCGGGGTCGGGGAGATCTCGCGCGTGGCCGGGCAGTTGGGCGACCTGGGCGGGGCCGAGGTGCTCCAGGTGCACGGGCGGGCGCCGGCCGCCGTACAGGACGCGGTGCTGTCCCCGGGGGCGCGGCGGCGGGTGGTGCTCGCGACGTCCGTGGCGGAGTCTTCGCTGACGATTCCCGGTGTACGGGTGGTCGTCGACTCGGGGTTGGCACGGGAGCCGCGGGTCGATCACGCGCGCGGGCTGAGCGCGTTGGCGACGGTACGGGCGTCGCAGGCGGCCGGGCGGCAGCGGGCGGGGCGGGCCGGGCGTGAGGCACCGGGGGCGGTGTACCGCTGCTGGGCAGAGGCCGAGGACGCTCGTCTGCCGCGTTTCCCGGCGCCGGAGATCAAGGTGGCCGATCTGACGGCGTTCGCCCTTCAGGCGGCGTGCTGGGGGGATCCTGGGGCGTCCGGGCTGGCGTTGCTGGACGCGCCTCCCTCCGGGGCGATGGCGGCGGCGCGGGGTGTTCTGACGGCGGTGGGTGCCGTCGACTCGGGTGGGCGGGCTACGTCACGGGGTGCGCAGTTGGCTCGGCTGGGTCTGCATCCCCGGCTGGGGCGGGCGTTGTTGGACTCGGGTCCGGCCGGCGCCGAGGTTGTCGCGCTGCTCAGTGAGGAGGCGCCGCGGGCTTACGGGGATGATCTTGCCGGGGCTTTGCGGAGTGCCCGGCGTGGAGGGGACGCCTATGCCGGGCGGTGGCGTGCGGAGGTTCGGCGGCTGCGGGCCGTGGTAGGGGAGATCTCCCACCCACCCACCCGTTACGGCCCCCTAAAAGCGGACGTCACAGGCGATGACTCTCTCGCCGGACTCGTCGCCGCCCTCGCCTACCCCGAACGTGTCGCCAAAGCCGACGGCGGTTCCTATCTCCTCGTCTCCGGCACCCGTGCCGAAGTCGGCGACGCCAGCGCTCTTCGCGGGGCGCCCTGGATCGCGGTCGCCGTGGCCGACCGGCCGATCGGCAAAGGGCACGCACGCGTGCAGTTGGGGGCCGTTGTCGACGAGGACGCCGCCCGGTTCGCGGCCGGGGCGCTGCTCAGCGAGGTGGACGAGGTCCACTGGGCCGGCGGCGACGTGGTGGCCCGGCGCGTCGAGCGGCTCGGGGCCGTCGAGTTGACGGTGCGGCCTCTGAAGGACGCCGACCCCGTTGCCGTACGGGATGCGCTTGTCGATGGGCTGCGGCAGGAGGGGTTCGGGCTGTTGCGGTGGTCCGCCGATGCCCAAGTGCTGCGGCAGCGGCTGGCGTTCCTGCGTCTGCATGTCGGGGAGCCCTGGCCCGATGTGTCCGACGACGCGTTGCACGCGCGTGTGGAGGAGTGGTTGGAACCGGAGTTGGGGCGGGCGCGGCGGCGGGGGGATCTGGGGCGGATCGACGCGGGGCAGGGGCTGCGGCGGTTGCTGCCGTGGGCCTCGGGGGATGCGGGGCGGTTGGACGAGTTGGCGCCGGAGCGGTTCCTCGTGCCGAGCGGGTCCAGGATACGGATCGACTACGCCAACCCCGAACAGCCCGTGCTCGCCGTCAAGTTGCAGGAGATGTTCGGACTTCACGAGTCGCCGACCGTCGCCGGGGTGCCCGTGCTCGTGCATCTCCTCTCCCCCGCCGGACGGCCCGCCGCCGTGACCGCCGATCTCGCTTCCTTCTGGAAGGACGGCTACAAGGGCGTGCGGGCCGAGTTGCGGGGGCGGTACCCGAAGCACCCGTGGCCCGAGGATCCGGCCGCCGCCGAGGCCACGCGGTTCACGAACGCGCGGCTCAGGCGTTGACCGGTTCCGGTTCCTGGACCTCGGTGGGGGCGGGGTCGCCGGGGCGCCTGCTGCGGGCCTCCAGGTAGAGGGAGAGGGCCAGCAGGAGGAGGCCGAGGGTCAGAAAGCCCCAGGGGAGGTAGGAGACCATCAGCAGGACGAGGGTGCGGTTGGACTTCACCAGGGCGACGGTGTGCTTGATGTAGTCCTCGCGCATCTTCACGTCGCCGGCGAACGCCGTCACCTTGTCCCGGCCGCCCAGGAGGGTGCCGCCGCGCAGTTCCTCCTTGTGGAGTTCCTCGCCGTAGACCGGTGCTCCGGTGACGGGTTCGACCCAGAACTTGCGGACCGTGGTGTACCAGCGGGTGGTGCCCGTCTTGGCGACGGACTCCGGGGTGATGCCCTTGACGGGCATCGTCTTGGGGAAGGGGACCTTGGTCCAGGGGATGGTCTGCTCGAAGTAGTAGACCTTGACGCCGCGGAAGTTCTCGGTGCCCTTGTAGTGGATGGGGTTGGTGGTGCGGGTCTGCGCGTCGAAGTACTCGTAGTCCCGTTTCTGCGTCAGGAACGGCCACTTGAACTCGATGCCGTCCCGTTTCACCGGGTCGCCGTCGACCATCTCACCGGTGGCGTGGACGGGGTCCTGGGTGTGCGCGTCGAAGATGTAGCGCTCGGGGATCGAGGAGACCATCTTGCCGTCGGGGCCCTGGACGTAGGACAGGCCGTCCCAGACGACGACGTCCCGGCCCGCGGTCTTGTCGATCTTCTTGGCGGCCTCCACGTTGCCCTTGAGGGTCTGCACGATGGTGACCTTGGGGACCGTCTTGGCCCGCATGGTGCCGTAGTCGAGGAGGGTGGCGTTCTTCGCCTCCAGGACCATGTCCTGGTACTGGTTCGCCGGGATCTTGGCCAGGCGCGGGAAGGCGTACCAGCGCAGCAGCGGGGACAGTGCCGTGAAGAACACGGCGAGGGCGAGCAGGATCAGGCTGGCCTTGCGGCGCATCTCGGCCTCCTTCCCTGGCGGTTGACCGCGTGCGTAAAGGCTTGCGCAAACGCTTGCGCAAGCGTTTACGGGTGCGCGGGCACCGTCGTCAGCAGCGGTTTCGGGGAGGTCCTGCCCATCGGTGAGCCCATCGCGGTGATGGTCAGGACCAGCGCGAACGCGAGCACGAGTCCGGTCGCGGCGGCGATCAGGGCACGCATGCCGGCCTCCCGACAGACAGGAACTGATAGGTCGTCAGGTCCGGCACCGTAGCAACGCACGGGCGAGATGAGAACACGTTGCACACACACGACGAGGGCGCCCGCCCGCCGTAGCGGAGGGGCGCCCTCGTCGTGCGCTCGTGCGGCCTTGCGGCCGTGCGGTCCTGCGGGTCGTTACGCGCTCGGCGATGCGGACGGGCTCGGGCTCGGACTGGCCGAGGAGGTGTCGGCCGCCGCCACGGTCAGTTCGACCGTGAGGGTCGCGCCGCCCGTGGTGGTGATCCGGAGCAGGAAGGTGCCGGTGGTGTCGTCGGCGTACAGCTTCGGCAGCTTCAGGAGGCCGTCGGCGTCCGTGGCCAGGCCCGTGAGGGTGCGCACGGTCTTGCCGTCCGCGTCCTTGAAGTAGGGGCCCTTGTCGTTCTCGGTGGCGTCGTCGGCCGCCTTGATGAGGGTCGCGGTGGCGGCGACCTTGTCGGCGACCGCGCCGTTCTCCGTGGCCTTCACCTCGACCTGGTCGGCGAACTCGCCGCCCGGGGTGCAGGTCAGCGCGGTGGTGCTGGTGCGGGCGAGGGTGTCGGCGACGCGGGGCGTGACGCTGGCCGTGTAGTCGAGACCGGCGATCGTACGGCCCACGACGGTCGCGCGGACGGTGAAGTCACCCGTCGTCTCGCCGGCTTGCAGGGCCGGGGCGACGGCCACACCGGAGGCGTTGGTGGTGACCGTGGCGACCTTCTCGCCGCCGGTGAACGTGGCGTCCGTGGTCCCGACGATCGTGAACCGGATCCTGACCTTGGCGACGGCCTTGCCGGCCGAGGTCTTGGCACTGGTGCTGATCTTCTTGCTGAACTGGTCGCCCGCGATCGCCGTGAGCTTCGCCGTGCCCGCGTCCGCCAGCTTGGCCACCGTGTCGGTGGGGGTCGGCGTGGGAGTGGGCGTCGGAGTCGGAGTCGGGCTGGCCGGCGCGGTGGGGCTCGTGCTGCCACCCGGAGTCGGGTCCGGGCTCGGCGACGAGGTCGCCGGAGTCGTCTTCGAGGGCGCGGGTGTAGGCGTGGGGTTGGCCCCGGAGCCGTCGTCGCTGCGACCCGACGGCAGCGTGCCCGTGCCGTCCGGGACCGAGTGGGTGCCCTTGCGGTAGTACTCCAGCCAGGACAGGACCGTGTTCAGGTAGTCCGTCGAGTTGTTGTAGCTGAGGATCGCGCTGCGCAGGCCCGCGTCGGTCGACAGGTTCCAGTCGTTGCGGCACAGGTAGTGGCCGGCGGCGAGCGCGGCGTCGTAGACGTTGTTGGGGTCCTTCTTGCCGTCGCCGTTGCCGTCGCGGCCCGCCCAGGCCCAGGTGGACGGAATGAACTGCATGGGTCCGACGGCCTGGTCGTACGCGCTGTTCCCGTCGTACGCGCCGTTGTCGGTGTCCCGGATGAGCGCGAAGCCGTTGCCGTCGAGCGCGGGGCCCAGGATCCGTGAGGTCGTGGTGCCGGCGGCGTCGACCTGGCCGCCGCGGGCCTGGCCCGACTCGACCTTGCCGATGGCGGCGAGGAGTTGCCAGGGCAGGTTGCAGCCGGGCTTGGACGCGGCGAGTTCGGTCTCGGCCTTCTTGTAGGCGTCGAGGATGGTCGCCGGGATACCGGCCTCGGCCTCGCCCACCGAGACCGGGGTCCCTATGGACGGCGACTGGCTGTCGCTCGGGCTCGGGTTGGGGCTGCTCAGGGGCGGGAGGTCCGTGTAGTACGGGGAGTCTCCGGTGGCGCTGTGGTCGGTGCTCCCGTCGGGCGTCGCCTGGCCGGCGGCGGTGGGTCTGTCGCTGCCGGTCACCGCCGGAGCCTGGGACGCGGACAGTGCCGCGACCGCTGCCGCGGCCACCGCCGTCGTCGCCGCACCCTTGCGCAGCCGCCTGCCGAAATGCGCCGTCATGGAGTGAACCCCTCCCAGGGACGCCCGAGCGCCCGTCCTTGTCTGTTGCCTCTGCGCCTGTTGTGACGATCGACCCGCCTCGCGGGTTGCCCTCGTGGTGCTTTTCGGATGGTGTGTACTTCTGTTCCGGTGCGTCTGCCCGTCCGCGCTCCCCCGCGCGGCGGCCCAGGCGACCCTACGACAACTTGCTTTGCACGGGCACCCGTTCGTGACCGTTATTCACCGCTTGGCCATATGCCGACGTCTCCTACGGGGAGCCCCGTTGCCGTTCACTTTGAGTCATGCCGCCGCCGTACTGCCCGCCGTGCGCGGCGACGGAAGGGGGCGCGGCCGCCTCGTACCGGCGGTGCTGGTGGCGGGTTCCTTCGCCCCCGACATGACGTACTACGCGGCGAGTGCGGTACCCGGGGCGATGGAGTTCGGGAACGTCACGCACTCCTTCCCGGGCGTCCTCACCGTCGACGTCCTCATCACATGGGCGACGGTCGGCCTGTGGCTGCTCCTGCGCGAACCCCTGGTGGCCCTGCTGCCGCGCGCCCGGCAGCCCCGGACGGCGACCCTGTTGCACTTCGGCACCCCACGCGCGCGTGCGACCCCGTCGCTGGCGGTGTGGTGGTACGTCTCCGCGGTGCTCGGCGGCCTGACCCACGTCGTGTGGGACGCGTTCACCCACCACGACCGGTGGGGCGTACGGCTGTTCCCCGTCCTCGACCGGGAGCTGGGCGGCAGGCCACTGTTCACGTCCCTGCAGTACGGCACTTCGGCGCTCGGCGCGCTGCTGATCACCGCGTTCGTGGTGCGTGCGCTACGACGGGTTCCGGCCACCGAGCCGGTGGGAGTGCCCGTGCTGTCGGTACGGGACCGGTGGGCGGCCGGGATCGTCCTCGCCGGCTGCGCGCTCGCCGCGGCGGCGGAACGGGCGTCGACCTGGTGGGCCTACTGGGGCTCGACGGCGACCCCCTGGGACCTGATCCCGACCCTGTGCTTCGGCGCGGGGGCGGGGCTGGTGCTGGGCGTGCTGTTGTACGCCGTCGGCGTCCGCGTGTGGCGTCCGGCTGAGACCGGGGTGCCTGGCGCCCCCGGCGGCCCGGGGGAGGTCAGCGCGGAGCGGAGCCGTCCGGCGGGGTCGCGATGAACACCGTCATGGTGTGCGCGGAGGGTGACCTCGGGAGTTTGGTGAGGACGAGGTCCAGGTAGCTGCGGCCCAGGTCGGCCCAGAGACGCCAGACGGGGGTGCCGGTGGGGGTGGTGGCGGGCCCCTGGGGATGTCTTGCTTGTTCCCGCGGGTCTACGTCCGTGTCGTCCCGGAACGTGAACCGGCGCCGGAGGCCTGCGGCCGTGTGCTGGACGGCCATCGCGAGGTCGGCGGGGATGCGGGCGGTGCTTGCGCCGACCGCGAAGGCCGGGACCGGCGGTCGGGGCGCACCCTGCGCGGCAGCGGCACCCGCTGCCTGCATCTGAGTCCGCATCCGACCCGTCCGGCGATGGAGCATGCGTATACCCATGCCCGCATCCTTACGGTCGCCGGGGGCAGGGGGCGCCTTCGCGGGGGCCACGCGGGTGACGGGCCCTCCGGGGGTCGGGCGGGGTTGTGCGGGGGGTCTGTGGCCGGGAGTGGGTGTGTGCCGGGCGGTGGGGGCGGTGAGGTGCGGGTGCCCTGCGGGCGGCCCGGGAGGGGTGGGCGGTGTACGGACTGGGGTGGAAAGCAGTACGAGTGCCCTGCGGGCGGCCCAGGAGGGGCGGGCGGTGTACCGACTGGGGTGGGAAGCAGTACAGGTGCCCTGCGGGCGGCCCAGGAGGGGCAGGGCTGAGTTCGGCACCGCCGGGATGGGCCGTGGTGAGTCCTCGCCGTTGCGGCGGGAATTTCGTGCGGGTCGGGTCGAAGAGCGGGGGCGGTTCGGAACTGGCCGAGCGCCCACCCCCAGCCGGAACCCCCCGTCACCCACCACCCCAACCGTGACGCTCCGCCGCCCACCACGCCCATCGTGACGCTCAGCCACCCACCACCCCAACCGGGGTTCCCCGTCACCCACCACCCCGGCCAGGACTCCCCGCCGCCCGCCACGCCCATCGTGACGCTCAGCCATCCGCCACCCCAGCCATGACTCCCACGCAGCCCACCGCCCCGGCCCAACCACGCCCCCTCCGCCCAACCGCCGGAGGCTCTAGTGTGCAGCCGACTCCCAGTCCCGCCCGACCCCCACCGAGACGTCCAACGGCGCCCGGAGATGCACCGCGCCGGCCATCGCGCGGCGGACGAGTTCCTCCGTGGCCGCCCGTTCACCGGGGGCGATCTCCAGGACGATTTCGTCGTGGACCTGGAGGAGCATGCGGGACTTGAGGTCGGCCTCGCGCAGGGCGGTGTCGACCTTGAGCATGGCCATCTTGACGATGTCCGCCGCGGTGCCCTGGATCGGGGCGTTCAGCGCCATGCGCTCGGCGGCCTCGCGGCGCTGGCGGTTGTCGCTGTTGAGGTCCGGGAGGTAGCGGCGGCGGCCGAAGAGGGTCGCCGTGTAGCCCGTCGCCCGTGCCTCGTCGACCGCTCGGCGCAGATAGTCCCGTACACCGCCGAAGCGCTCGAAGTACGTGTCCATCAGGACCCGTGCCTCGCCCGCGTCGATGTTCAGCTGCTGGGAGAGACCGAAGGCCGACAGCCCGTAGGCGAGGCCGTACGACATCGCCTTGATCTTGCGGCGCATCTCCGCGTCGACCGCGGAACCCTCGACCGAGAACACCTGGGAGGCGACCGTGGTGTGCAGGTCCTCGCCCGAGGTGAACGCCTCCAACAGGCCCTCGTCCTCGGAGAGATGGGCCATCACGCGCAACTCGATCTGGCTGTAGTCGGCCGTCATCAGGGACTCGAAGCCCTCGCCCACCACGAAGCCCCGGCGGATCGCCCTGCCCTCGTCCGTGCGGACCGGGATGTTCTGCAGGTTCGGGTCCGTCGAGGAGAGACGGCCCGTCGCCGCCACCGTCTGGTTGAACGTGGTGTGGATGCGGCCGTCCGTCGCGATCGTCTTGATCAGGCCCTCTACGGTGACGCGCAGCTTCGCCTGTTCGCGGTGGCGGAGCATGATGACCGGCAGTTCGTTCTCGGTCTGGTTGGCCAGCCAGGCCAGGGCGTCCGCGTCGGTCGTGTAGCCGGTCTTCGTCTTCTTGGTCTTGGGCAGGCCGAGTTCGCCGAAGAGGACTTCCTGGAGCTGCTTGGGCGAGCCGAGGTTGAACTCGTGCCCGGCCGCCGCGTGCGCCTCCTTCACCGCCTGCTGCACGGCGCCGGCGAACATCTGCTCCATGGCTTCCAGGTGCGCCTTGTCGGCCGCGATGCCGGACCGCTCCAGGCGGGCCAGCAGGATCGAGGTGGGCAGCTCCATGTCACGGAGCAGGTCCGCCGCGCCGACCTCCTGGAGGCGCTCCCCGAAGGCGTCCCCCAGGTCGAGGATCGCGCGGGCCTGCACCATCAGGGCGTCCGCCTCGGCACCGTCGTCCGCGCCGAAGGCCAACTGGCCGTCGGCCGTGGCGGCGGGGGCGAGTTCGCGGCCGAGGTACTCCAGGGACAGCGCGTCCAGGTCGAAGGAGCGGCGGCCGGGCTTGACCAGGTAGGCGGCGAGCGCGGTGTCCATGGAGATACCGGCGATCGTCCAGCCGTGCTCGGCGAAGACCCGCATCGCGCCCTTGGCGTTGTGGAACACCTTGGGGCGGTCGGCGTCGGACAGCCAGGCCGCGAACGCGTTCTCGTCGCTCTCGTCCAGCTCGGCGGGGTCGAACCAGGCGGCCGCTCCCCCGGCGGTGGCGAGCGCGACCTCGGTCACCGAGCCGGAGCCGAGCGCCCAGGTGTCGACGGTGGCGACGCCGAGGGGCTCGGTGCCGTAGTCGGCGAGCCAGCCCGTCAGTTCGCCGGTGCCGAGGACCGCGCCGTCGACCGCCACACCGCTCTCGGCGGGCGGGGTCGCGTCGGCCTCCTCGTTGCCCGGGTCGACGGCCAGCAGGCGCTCGCGCAGCGAGGGGTTACGGATCTCCAGGGTGTCGAGAACCATCGCGAGGGCCGTGCGGTCGTACGGAGCGCGCTCCAGGTCGATCACCGTCTTGGGCAGCTCGACGTCCTTGACCATCTCGGTCAGCCGGCGGTTGAGCTTGACGGCGTCCAGGTGGTCGCGGAGGTTCTGCCCGGCCTTGCCCTTGACCTCGTCGACGCGCTCCACCAGCTCGGTGAACGAACCGAACTGGTTGATCCACTTCGCGGCGGTCTTCTCGCCGACGCCCGGGATGCCCGGGAGGTTGTCGGACGGGTCGCCGCGCAGCGCCGCGAAGTCGGGGTACTGGGCGGGCGTCAACCCGTACTTCTCGACGACCTTCTCCGGAGTGAACCGGGTCAGCTCGGAGACGCCCTTCGTCGGGTAGAGCACGGTGGTGTGCTCGGACACGAGCTGGAAGGAGTCGCGGTCGCCGGTGACGATCAGCACGTCGAAGCCCTCGGCCTCGGCCTGGGTGGCGAGCGTGGCGATGACGTCGTCGGCCTCGAAGCCGTCGACCGCGAACCGGGACACGTGCATCGTGTCGAGCAGCTCGCCGATCAGCTCGACCTGGCCCTTGAACTCGTCCGGGGTCTTGGAGCGGTTCGCCTTGTACTCGGTGAACTCCTCGGAGCGCCAGGTCTTTCGGGACACGTCGAAGGCCACCGCGAAGTGCGTGGGCGCCTCGTCACGCAGGGTGTTGGCCAGCATCGACGCGAAGCCGTAGATCGCGTTCGTCGGCTGGCCCGTCGCGGTCGTGAAGTTCTCCGCGGGCAGCGCGAAGAACGCGCGGTAGGCCAGCGAGTGCCCGTCCATCAGCATCAGCCGTGGACGGTCTCCGCCGGAGGTCTTGTCGGTCTTCTTCGATGCTGTCTCTGCCACGACCCCGATCCTGCCACGCCCCACTGACAGTCGGGACGCACGGCCACCGCGACGGAGGGACGGAAACGAGCGGAGGGCGCGCCACGGACGTTGTCGGTGGCGCGTGCGAGGATCGGCGATGTAGTGCACATGTGCCAGCGAAGGAGGGCCCGCGATGGCCACGAAGCCGCCCAAGGGTGATCCGGTCCAGGACGCCCCGCAGGTCACCGAGCCGAAGCACGCCGCGGCCGGACTTCCGGCGATCGGGCACACGTTGCGCATCGCGCAGCAGCAGATGGGTGTGAAGCGCACCGCGTTGACGCTGCTGCGGGTCAATCAGAAGGACGGCTTCGACTGCCCGGGCTGCGCCTGGCCGGAGCCGGACCACCGGCACGCGGCGGAGTTCTGTGAGAACGGCGCGAAGGCGGTCGCCGAGGAGGCCACCCTGCGCCGGGTCACCCCCGAGTTCTTCGCGGCCCATCCGGTCGCCGATCTCGCGACCCGCAGCGGGTACTGGCTGGGCCAGCAGGGCCGACTCACGCACCCCATGTATCTCCCCGAAGGGGCCGAGCGCTACGAACCGGTCTCCTGGGAGCGCGCCTTCGACATCGTCGCGGAGGAGATCGCCGCCCTCGGCTCCCCCGACGAGGCGCTCTTCTACACCTCGGGCCGCACCAGCAACGAGGCCGCGTTCCTGTACCAGTTGTTCGCCCGTGAGCTGGGCACCAACAACCTGCCGGACTGCTCGAACATGTGCCACGAGTCGTCGGGTTCCGCGCTGAACGAGACGATCGGCATCGGCAAGGGCAGCGTCCTGCTGGAGGACCTCTACCAGGCCGATCTGATCGTCGTCGCCGGCCAGAACCCGGGCACCAACCACCCGCGCATGCTCTCCGCCCTGGAGAAGGCCAAGGCCAACGGCGCGAAGATCATCAGCGTCAACCCGCTGCCCGAGGCGGGCCTGGAGAAGTTCAAGAACCCGCAGACCCCGCAGGGCATGCTCAAGGGCGCCGCCCTCACCGACCTGTTCCTACAGATCCGCATCGGCGGCGACCAGGCCCTCTTCCGCCTCCTCAACAAGCTCATCCTTGAGACGGAGGGTGCCGTCGACACGGAGTTCGTGGACGAACACACCCACGGCTACGAGGAGTTCGCCGCCACCGCGCGCGAAGCCGACTGGGACGAGACGCTCCTCGCCACCGGCCTGACCCGCCCGGAGATCGAGAAGGCCCTGGAGATGGCCCTCGCCTCCGAGCGCACCATCGTGTGCTGGGCGATGGGCCTCACCCAGCACAAGCACGCCGTCCCGACCATCCGCGAGGTCGTCAACTTCCTTCTGCTGCGCGGCAACATCGGCCGCCCCGGCGCGGGCGTGTGCCCCGTGCGCGGCCACAGCAACGTCCAGGGCGACCGCACCATGGGCATCTTCGAGCGTCCCGCACCCGCCTTCCTGGACGCCCTGGAGAAGGAGTTCGGCTTCGCCCCGCCGCGCGAGCACGGCTACGACGTCGTCGCCGCGATCCGCGCCCTGCGCGACGGCGACGCGAAGGTCTTCTTCGCCATGGGCGGCAACTTCGTGTCCGCCTCCCCCGACACCGAGGTCACCGAAGCCGCCATGCGGCGCGCCAGCCTCACCGTGCACGTGTCGACGAAGCTCAACCGCTCGCACGCCGTCACGGGCGCGCGTGCCCTCATCCTGCCCACCCTGGGACGCACCGAGCGCGATCTCCAGGGCGGCGGCGAGCAGTTCGTGACCGTCGAGGACTCCATGGGCATGGTGCACGCCTCACGCGGCCGCCTGGAGCCCGCGAGCGCCGACCTGCTGTCCGAGCCGGCCATCGTGTGCCGCCTCGCCCGCCGCGTCCTGGGCGACGCATCCCGCACGTGCTGGGAGGAGTTCGAGAAGGACTACGCGACGATCCGCGACCGCATCGCGCGCGTGATCCCCGGCTTCGAGGACTTCAACGCGCGCGTGACCGGTTCTGCTGGTCGCCCTGGCGGCTTCGCCCTCCCGCACGCCCCGCGCGACGAACGCCGCTTCCCCACCGCCACCGGCAAGGCCAACTTCACCGCAGCGCCCGTCGAATACCCCGAACTCCCCGAAGGCCGCCTGCTGTTGCAGACGCTGCGCTCGCACGACCAGTACAACACCACGATCTACGGCCTCGACGACCGCTACCGGGGGATCAAGAACGGCCGCCGGGTCGTCATGGTCCACCCCGACGACGCCGCCCGGCTGGGCATCGCCGACGGGTCGTACGTCGATCTCGTCGGCGAGTGGAAGGACGGCGTGGAGCGGCGGGCGCCCGGTTTCCGGGTCGTGCACTATCCGACCGCGCGGGGCTGTGCCGCCGCCTACTACCCCGAGACCAACGTCCTGGTCCCCCTGGACGCCACCGCCGACACCAGCAACACCCCGGCCAGCAAGTCCGTCGTCGTACGTCTGGAACAATCGGCCACCGACTGAGCGTTCGCTCAGCCGTCAGTCAGGTCCACCAGCCAGACGCAGGACGAACGGAGTCGGCCCCATGGGCGAGCAGCAGCACGGGAAGTTCCCGCAGGACGTCATCGACGAGTACTCGGCACTCGGCATCGACCTGGTCGCCCTCTTCTCCGCGGGGCACCTCGGCACCCGGATGGGCGTGGAGATCGTCGAGGCGTCCGCCGAGCGCGTCGTCGGCACCATGCCGGTCGAGGGCAACACACAGCCGTACGGACTGCTGCACGGGGGCGCGTCCGCGGTCCTGGCGGAGACCCTCGGCTCGCTGGGGTCCATGCTGCACGGCGGCAGCACGAAGATCGCCGTCGGCGTCGACCTGAACTGCACCCACCACCGCGGCGCCCGCTCCGGCCTCGTGACCGGCGTCGCCACCCCCGTCCACCGGGGCCGCTCGACGGCGACGTACGAGATCGTGATCAGTGACGAGGACGGGCGACGCGTGTGCACCGCACGGCTGACCTGCATGCTGCGGGACGTGAAGCCGGGCGACGGAATCCCCGCACACACCGCGAACTGATCGCGCGCACCGCGAACGGACCACACCCGTCACACACCGACCCCGAACCCCCCACCAACTCCCCCCGGACAGGGGCGCGTCCACCGCACCCCCGTCTTCCACACCCCCGTCCGCTCCCCTACCGTTCCCCCATGAGGCTGTCGGCATGAGCGGTATCGGGCCCGTCGAATCCGTCGACTCGCCGGAGAGGGACGGGAGCTACGAAGTCATCGGCGGCGACTCGCCCCGCCTGACCGACCGTTGGCACACCATCCCGAAGCGCACCCAAACGGACTTGCTCGAAAACACAACAGACAC
>NZ_JBHXME010000039.1:0-16955 GCF_042721125.1 Streptomyces sp. NPDC058469 | reverse complement strand
GCCGTGCTCGCGGCGGGCGCGGTCGCCGCCGTGGCCGTCGGAGCCGTCCTCCTGCCGCCCGCCCACGCCCGGCGGCAGGACGCCCCGCCCGTGCCGTGGCCCGCGAACATCACCGAATGGCGCTACACCGGACTCGCCCAGACCACCGACACCCCCACCACGACCGGCTTCTTCCGCTTCGCGGTCACCGTCGACAGCGGACCCCCCGTCGCCGTACGGGTCATCGGCGCCGCCTTCGACGGGCTCACCGCGCAGGCCGTCCCGGTTCCCTCCTTCACCGTGCGCACGGGAGCGACCCGCCGCGTCACGGTGGAGATTTCGGTTTCCGACTGTTCGGGACTGCCCCTGAATGCGGACCTCGCCTTTCTGGACGTAACGCTGCGTAACACGCGCGCAATACAACACCACAGTTTCATCTTCGGCAGCGCCTACTCCAAGGACCTTTCCCAGCTCCTCCACAGGGCCTGCGGCACGACAAACGCCAGGCCAGGCCCACGGCCAAGCGGAAGTGCAGGTTCTCAAAATGTGGACCGAGACTGAATTCCGCCAAACCGGCCGAGACCCCCCCTCCACGAAGCCCGCCAACCTGCACGTCATAACAAGAAAGTCACAAGCCAGCGCACGACGATGCCCATGCCCACAGACCGGGCTTAGAGTCACGGCCAGTCACCGCTCCATCGGGAGTTGGGTACCAGCGCAGCACCTTGCCGCTCCACACCGGGGCGACTGTGCCTGCGGAAAGGACTGATTGTGCGACAGCGTTCTTTGGTGATACTGACCTCCGTTCTCACGACCGGAGCTCTGACCCTCACCGCCTGCGGCTCCCGGGACAGCGGTAGCAAGAGCGACAGCGGGTCGACCACCTTGACCATCGGTGTCGACGCCCCGCTGTCCGGCGAGAACTCCACCACCGGTCTCGGCATCCAGTACGGCGTCCAGATCGCCGTCGACGACGCCAACAAGAACAACTGGGTCCCCGGCGTCAAGTTCAAGGTCAAGGCCCTGGACGACAAGGCGCAGCCCGCCACCGGCCAGTCCAACGCCACCGCCTTCACCGGCCAGAGCGACGTCGTCGGCGCCGTCGGCCCGCTGAACTCCGGCGTAGCCCAGTCGATGCAGCAGGTGTTCGCCTCGGCCAACATGGTCGAGATCTCCCCCTCGAACACCAACCCCGCCCTGACCCAGGGCAAGGACTGGGCGACCAACAAGACGCGGCCGTACAAGACGTACTTCCGCACCGCCACCACCGACGCCCTCCAGGGTGCCTTCGCCGCCGACTACGCGTACAACGGCCTCAAGAAGAAGAAGGCCTTCGTCGTCGACGACAAGCAGACCTACGGCGCCGGCCTGGCCGGGATCTTCAACGGCGCCTTCAAGAAGCTCGGTGGCTCCATCGCCGGCACCGACCACGTCAACACCGGCGACACGGACTTCAGCTCCCTCGTCACCAAGATCAAGAACTCCGGCGCCGACCTGCTCTACTACGGCGGCCAGTACGACGAGTCGGAGAAGATCACCAAGCAGCTCAAGGGCGCCGGCGTCAAGATCCCGCTGTTCGGCGGTGACGGCATGTTCGCCACCACCTACATCGAGACCGCCGGCAAGGCCGCCGAGGGCGACCTCGCCACCTCCGTCGGCGTCCCCGCCGACACCCTGCCCGCCGCCAAGCAGTTCATCGCGACCTACAAGGCCAAGGGCTACAAGGGTGACTACGGCGCCTACGGCGCCTACGCCTACGACGCCGCCAGCGCCATCATCAAGGCCGTGAAGGCCGTCAAGGACGGCAACAGCGACAAGCTGCCCTCCGGCAACGACCTCCGCTCCAAGGTCGTCACCGCCGTACAGAAGTCCGACTTCGAAGGCATCTCCGGCAAGGTCGCCTTCGACCAGTACGGCGACACCACGAACAAGCAGCTCACCGTCTACCAGGTCACGAACGGCAAGTGGAAGGCCGTGAAGACCGGCACCTTCAACGGCAGCTGACCTCAGCTCCAGCACCACCGCACCACGGGCCGCGCGGAAGGAGGATCCCGACCGCGCGGCCCGTTGTCACACCCCCCACCCCAGGCACGCGATCTGTGCACACGACCACCAGCGACAATGGAGGCCACGCGGTGAACACCCTGCCGCAGCAGCTGGCCAACGGGCTGCTCCTAGGCTCGATGTACGGGCTGATCGCCATCGGCTACACGATGGTGTACGGCATCGTCCAGCTCATCAACTTCGCGCACGGCGAGATCTTCATGACCGGGGCCTTCGGCGCCCTCACGGTCTACGCCTACATCCTGCCCGACGGCACCGCGATGGTAGTCGCCGTACCGCTCATGCTGATCGGCGGCGGAATCGTCTCCGTCCTCGTCGCGGTAGGGGCCGAACGATTCGCCTACCGCCCCCTGCGGCAAGCACCACGGCTGGCCCCCCTCATCACCGCCATCGGCCTCTCCCTGTCACTCCAGGAACTCGTCCGGAACTTCTACCCGGGCGCCGACAAGGCCCGCTCCTTCCCCAGCCTCGACGGCAACCACGACATCGGCTCCGTCACCATCTCCGACGCCGACATCTTCCTGGTCATCGCCGCCATCGTCTGCATGTCCGGCCTCGCCTGGTTCGTCCGCAAGAGCCGCACCGGCCGCGCCATGCAGGCCACCGCGCAGGACCCGGACACCGCCCAGCTCATGGGCATCGACACCAACCGCATCATCGTCATAGCGTTCGCGATCGGCGGCTTCTTCGCCGCGGTGGCCGCCGTCTCCTACGGCCTCAAGTACGGCAACATCGACTACCGCATGGGCTTCCTGATGGGCCTCAAGGCCTTCACCGCGGCCGTCATGGGCGGCATCGGCAACATCTACGGCGCCATGCTCGGCGGAGTCGTCCTCGGCGTCGCCGAGACCCTCGCCTCCGCCTACATCAGCCACATCCCCGGCATGCAGCAGCTCGGCGGTTCCAGCTGGGCCAACGTCTGGGCCTTCTGTCTCCTCATCCTCGTACTGCTGTTCAGGCCACAAGGCCTGCTCGGCGAACGCGTCGCGGACAGGGCGTGATCACATGACCGAGACGACCAAGACCCCGGCCACCCCGCCCGCCGACGACACCACGGCCGCGCCCACGCACCAGGGCCTCATCCCCATGCCGACCGCAGCGGCCCGCGCCCTCACCCTCGGCGCCGGCATCGCCACCGCCGTCTCCGCCTTCCTCGCCTGGACCTGGACCGCCGACTTCCCCGGCGACCTCACCGTCTACGGCTACCCCGGCGGCCTGCAATGGCTCACCGTCGTCGGCGGCGTCCTCGTAGTCCTCTTCGCCCTCTCCGGATACGGCATCCGCGGTCTCCGCTGGCTCGCCCCCGCCGGCGCCACCGGACCCACCCTCCTCGCCGCACTCGGCGTCTTCGCCACCACCTGGTACACGGTCATCGCGATCACCGTGAAACTCGGCGGAATCGTCAACCTCGAACCCGGCGCGTTCATCGCCGCAGTCGCCTCCCTCGCCACGGTCATCGGCGCCTTCGGCCTGCCCGCCGGCGAAGGCGCGACCCAGAAGGCGAAGAAAGCCTCCAGCGACTACCTCGCCGCCCACGGCCGCTCCCGGTGGCGACTCATCCTCGCCGGCGTCAAGTTCCTCAACGCCTACATCGGCAAGCCCGACACCATCCCCGCCGCCGCACCCACCGCACCCTGGGTCCAGCGACTGACGATCACCATCGTCGCCGCCCTCGCCCTCACCGTCTTCGCCTACGGCATCGACGCCGAGGACCAACTCTTCGTCGGCTTCCTCATCGTCGTCGTCTTCACCGCCTGGGCCCTGCACAGCGCCGGCCTCTTCGACCGGTTCAGCCACCTCACCGCCACCAACCGCAGCTTCGCCCTCGCCATGGGCTTCGTCGCCGCGATCGGCTTCCCCTTCACCCAGACCAACGACCACTACGCCAACCTCGGCGTCAACATCCTCATCTTCGGCACCGTCGCCCTCGGCCTCAACATCGTCGTCGGCCTCGCCGGACTCCTCGACCTCGGCTACGTCGCCTTCCTCGGCGTCGGCGCCTACACCGCCGCCCTGGTCTCCGGCTCCGAGTTCTCCAAGTTCTCCGGCGTCCAGTTCCCCTTCTGGGCCGCCGCCCTCACCGGTGCGGCCGCATCGCTGGTCTTCGGCGTCCTCATCGGCGCCCCCACCCTGCGCCTGCGCGGCGACTACCTCGCCATCGTGACCCTCGGCTTCGGAGAGATCTTCCGCATCGCCGTCAACAACATGGACGGCGTCTCCGGCCCCGACATCACCAACGGCCCCAACGGCATCCCGTCCATCCCCGACCTGTCGTTCTTCGGCTTCAACTTCGGGGAGAACCACGACATCGCCGGATTCACCATCGGCCGGTTCGCCAACTACTACCTCCTCATGGTCCTGATCAGCGCGCTCGTCGTCACGATCTACCGCCGCGCCTCCGACTCCCGCATCGGCCGCTCCTGGATCGCCATCCGCGAGGACGAGACCGCCGCCACCGCCATGGGCATCAACGGCTTCCGCGTCAAGCTGATCGCCTTCGCCCTCGGCGCCACCCTCGCCGGTCTCGCGGGCACCGTCAGCGCCCACGTCACCTACAGCGTGGTGCCGAACCCGTACCAGTTCGCCGGAGCGGCCCCGCCCAACTCCGCGTTCCTGCTGGCCGCCGTCGTCCTCGGCGGCATGGGCACCGTCTCCGGACCCTTCCTCGGCGCCGCCCTGCTCTACCTGCTCCCGGAGAAGCTCGTCGCCCTCCAGGACAAGTCACTCCTCGCCTTCGGCATCGCCCTCATCCTCCTGATGCGCTTCCGCCCCGAAGGAATCATCCCCAACCGCCGACGCCAGCTCGAATTCCACGAGACCGGCCAACTCGACGTACCGGACACCACGACCCTGACCGACGAACCGGCCATCACCAAGGCAGGGGCGTAGAGAGCCATGACGACACCCGTACTCGAAGCCCGTGACGTCACCATGCGCTTCGGCGGCCTCACCGCCGTCCGCTCCGTCGACTTCACCGTCAACGCCGGCGAGATCGTAGGCCTCATCGGCCCCAACGGCGCCGGCAAGACCACCTTCTTCAACTGCCTCACCGGCCTCTACGTCCCCACCGAGGGCACGGTCTCCTACAAGGGCACGGTGCTCCCGCCGAAGCCCCACCTGGTCACCAAGGCAGGCATCGCCCGCACCTTCCAGAACATCCGCCTGTTCGCCAACATGACGGTCCTGGAAAACGTGCTCGTAGGCCGCCACACCCGCACCAAGGAAGGCCTCTGGTCGGCCCTCCTCCGCGGCCCCGGCTTCAAGAAGGCCGAAAAGGCCAGCGAAGAACGCGCCATGGAACTCCTGGAGTTCATCGGCCTCGCCCACAAGCGCGACCACCTGGCACGGAACCTCCCCTACGGCGAACAGCGCAAGCTGGAGATCGCCCGGGCCATGGCATCCGAACCAGGCCTGCTCCTCCTGGACGAGCCGACCGCCGGCATGAACCCCCAAGAGACGCGGGCGACCGAAGAGCTGGTCTTCGCCATCCGCGACAAGGGCATCGCCGTCCTCGTCATCGAGCACGACATGCGCTTCATCTTCAACCTCTGCGACCGCGTCGCCG
The DNA here is from genome assembly GCF_042721125.1 of Streptomyces sp. NPDC058469. Lineage (NCBI taxonomy): Bacteria > Bacillati > Actinomycetota > Actinomycetes > Kitasatosporales > Streptomycetaceae > Streptomyces > Streptomyces sp. NPDC058469. Next base: position 11,347 of record NZ_JBHXME010000039.1, on the reverse strand, counting down.
TCCTCGTCCAGGGCGAAAAACTCGTCGAAGGCACCTCCGACGTCGTCCAGGCCGACGAACGCGTCGTAGCCGCCTACCTAGGCGAACCGTTCGAAGGCGCCCCCGAAGAAACCCAGGGGGAAACAGAAGCGGAGAGCACGACCAGCACCACCAGCGCCAAGGGAGAAGCCCAGTGACCGCACTGCTAGAGGTCGAGGACCTCAGGGTCTCCTACGGCAAGATCGAAGCCGTCAAGGGCATCTCCTTCAGCGTCGAAGCCGGCCAGGTCGTCACCCTCATCGGCACCAACGGCGCCGGCAAGACAACGACCCTGCGCACCCTCTCGGGCCTGCTGCAGCCCTCGGGCGGCAAAATCACCTTCGACGGCAAACCGCTCAACAGCGTCCCCGCCCACAAGATCGTCGCCCTCGGCCTGGCCCACTCCCCCGAAGGCCGACACATCTTCCCCCGCCTCACCATCGCGGAGAACCTCCAACTCGGCGCCTTCCTCCGCAAGGACAACGCAGGCATCGAAAAGGACATCCAGCGCGCCTACGACCTCTTCCCCATCCTCGGAGAACGTCAGAAGCAGGCGGCGGGCACGCTGTCCGGCGGTGAGCAGCAGATGCTGGCGATGGGCCGAGCCCTCATGTCCCAGCCGAAACTCCTCATGCTCGACGAGCCCTCCATGGGCCTCTCCCCGATCATGATGCAGAAGATCATGGCAACGATCATCGAGCTCAAGGCCTCCGGCACGACGATCCTCCTCGTCGAACAGAACGCCCAAGCAGCCCTGTCGCTCGCCGACCAGGGCCACGTCATGGAGGTCGGCAACATCGTCCTCTCCGGCACGGGCGAGGACCTGCTGCACGACGAATCGGTACGGAAGGCATACCTCGGCGAAGACTGAGGTCACTGTCACCATCGCCGTTCTCTACGACGAGGCCCGCGCCCCCTGTTTCGGGGCGCGGGCCTCGTCGTATGCGCGTGCGCTGCACGCGGCGGGTGTCAGCCCTTCGAGGACTTCTTCTCGTCCGCGTCCTGGATGACCGCCTCGGCGACCTGCTGCATGGACATCCGACGGTCCATCGACGTCTTCTGGATCCAACGGAACGCGGCCGGCTCGGTCAGCCCGTACGCGGTCTGCAGGATCGACTTCGCACGGTCGACCAGCTTGCGGGTCTCCAGACGCAGCGTGAGGTCGGCGACCTCCTGCTCCAGCTGCTTCAGCTCCGTGAACCGTGAGACGGCCATCTCGATCGCCGGCACAACGTCACTCTTGCTGAAGGGCTTCACCAGGTACGCCATGGCACCGGCGTCCCTTGCTCGCTCGACGAGGTCGCGCTGCGAGAAGGCGGTGAGCATCAGCACGGGCGCGATGGACTCCTCGGCGATCTTCTCGGCGGCGGAGATACCGTCCAGCTTGGGCATCTTCACGTCGAGGATCACCAGGTCGGGCTTGTGCTCACGGGCCAGCTCGACGGCCTGCTCACCATCACCGGCCTCACCGACGACGGTGTACCCCTCTTCTTCGAGCATCTCTTTGAGATCGAGCCGGATCAGGGCCTCGTCCTCGGCGATGACGACACGGGTCGTCAGCGGAGGCACGTGCGACTTGTCGTCGTCGGGCGCGTCTACGGGCTGGGGCGACTCGGGGGCGGTCACGGGGGCTCCTCGTTCAGGGCACGGGGGTAGTGCTGACAAGAGCCTACCTAGCTGCGATAAGGTGGACGGGCAGCGGGTCGAGGTAAACCTTCGATTTGTTAGGCCCCGGTAGCCCAATCGGCAGCAGGCAGTGCTCTCAAACAGCATCCAGTGTGGGTTCGAGTCCCACCCGGGGCACTTTTCCTTCGATTCGAAGGCTGGCGTTTTAAGCGGAGGTTCACGTTCGCGTGAGCCTCTCCGCTTTTTGCTGCGTGTCATCGCGATCACTCTCACAGAGTGATCGCATGTACGACATCAGCACACGCAAGCGAGCGCTCGCACTGGTCGAGCAGGGTCGCAGCCTCAACTCGGTGAGTCGTGAGACCGGCATCTCACGCGCCGCGATCCGCTCCTGGCAGGACCGACTCGAACCGCTGCCCAGCATCGCGACTCCGGCCCCCGGGCCACCTGCCGACAATCACGCCTACGCCTATCTCCTGGGCCTCTATCTCGGCGACGGCTGCGTCAGCGCCCACCCTCGCGGCACCGGCTACTACCTCAGGATCGCCTGCGCCGACGTATGGCCCGGGCTCATCCAACTGTGCCGCGAGGCCATAACGAAGGTGAGCCCAGACATCGGCGTCTACTCACTCCAGAAGGAGGGCTAAGTAATGGTGACCAGTTACTACCGGCACGGGCCCTGCCTCTTCCCCCGGCACGGCCCCGGCATGAAGCACAAGCGCAAAATCGCCCTCGAACCCTGGCAGCAGGACATCGTGGACGCCCACCCCTGGGAGTTCATCCGGGGTCTCGTCCACTCCGACGGCTGCCGTATCACCAACTGGACGACTCGCCTCGTCGGCGGTGAGACAAAACGCTACGAATACCCCCGGTACTTCTTCACCAACCTGTCCGCGGACATCAGGCTGCTCGACACCGACACCCTCGACAAGGTCGGCGTCAGCTGGAAGCAGGCGAACGCTCACAACATCTCGGTCGCCCGCAAAGCCTCAGTCGCCCTCATGGACACCCACGTAGGCCCCAATCACTGACCCCGCAACATGACGCGTCACGACCGAACCCACCCCCCTTTGTGACCTGCCCCAATTCCCCGCGCGACCGTTGACCTGGCCGAACCCCACCCGCGATGTTCGCCGCATGACACCCCTGAACAGACGAGGTTTCGTCACGGCCGCCGCCGGTGCCGCCGCGGCAGCCGTAGCCATGAGCCCGGAATCCGCCGCAGCCCTGGGTCAGGAACAGAGCCACACAGACATGGATGAACTCAACCTCTCGAACAAAGACGACTTCACCGCCGCCGACAAGGGATTCATCGCCGCCCTGAAACCCGGCGTCGTCAAGAACGCCGCCGGAGACGTCGTCTGGGACAACGACGCCTACGCCTTCCTCAAGGGCAACGCCCCGAAGACCGCGAACGCCAGTCTCTGGCGCATGTCTCAACTCGCCCGGAAACAGGGGCTGTTCAAAGTCACGGACCGGATCTATCAGGTTCGCGGACTCGATCTCTCCAACATGACGATCGTCGAGGGTGACACCGGCGTCGTCGTCATCGACCCGCTGATCTCCGCCGAAACCGCCGCCGCAGCCCTCAAGTTGTACCGCGACCACGTGGCCGACAAAGAGGTGACCGGCCTCATCTACACCCACCCGCACGTCGACCACTACGGCGGCTGCCGAGGCGTTCTCCCGGACGGTGCCGGTGACGTGCCGATCATCGCTCCCGAGGGTTTCATGGAGCACGCCGTCTCCGAGAACGTATACACAGGGACGGCGATGACCCGCCGTTCCATCTACATGTACGGCGCCCGACTCCCCAAGGGCCCTGCCGCGCAAGTCGGTTGCGGGCTCGGACAGAACATCTCCACCGGGACAATCGGGCTCCTCGAACCCACTCAGTACGTCTCGACGACCGGGCAACGGCTCACCATCGACGGTGTCGTCATGGAGTTCCAGATGACGCCGGGGACGGAGGCGCCCGCCGAGATGAACTTCCTGTTCCCCGATCTCCGTGCGGTCTGCATGGCCGAGAACGCCACGCACACGATGCACAACATCATCACGCTGCGCGGCGCCCAGGTCCGGGACGCGAAGGAGTGGGCGGCGTATCTGACCGAGTCGATCGGGCTGTACGGCGGTCAGGTCGATGTCGCGTTCGCGTCGCACCACTGGCCGACGTGGGGGAACGAGGAGATCGTCGGTCTGCTCGAAGCGCAGCGGGATCTGTATGCGTACATGCACGACCAGACGCTGCGGATGCTCAACTCCGGTCTCACGGCCCGTGAAATCGCGGAGGAGTTCCAACTGCCGCCTGCGCTTGCGGAGGTGTGGGCGAACCGGGGGTATTACGGGTCGATCAGCCATAACGTGAAGGGTATTTATCAACGGTACATGGGTTGGTTCGACGGCAATCCGGCTCACCTTTGGGAGCATCCGCCGGTTGCGGAGGCGAAGCGATACATCACGGCGTTGGGTGGCATCGCCTCCGCCGTGTCGAAAGCCCGCGAATTCGTCCGCGACGGCGATCTCCGTTTCGCCGCCACTCTCCTCAACCATTGTGTGTTCGCCGAGCCCGATCAGCGGAAATCCAAGGAACTCCTCGCGCAGGTCTATGAAAAGCTGGCGTACGCGACGGAGAACGCGGTCTGGCGGAATTTCTATCTCACGGGTGCGATGGAGTTGCGGGAGGGGGTGAAGGCGCCTTCGACGACTTCCGACAGTACGGATGTGAAGGCGGCTCTCTCGGTCGATCAGCTCATTGATGCCATGTCGGTGCGGGTCGATGGGCCGAAGGCGTGGGATCTCGATCTCGCCGTCGACTGGTATCTGCCGGGGCAGTCGACGTACTGGCATCTGCGGTTGAGGCACGGTGTGTTGACGCGTACGTCGGGTGCCTCGCCCGACCCCTCCGCCGGGTTGACTCTCACCATGGACAAGGTGCAGTTGTTGCAGTTGCTGGCCGGGAAGGGGTTGGGGGCGATTCAGGTGTCCGGGGACGTCACGTTGCTGACCACGTTGTTCTCGGTGATCGTGACTCCTGCGGCGGACTTGCCGATTGTCACGCCGTAGACGCAACTCGGCGCCGCTTAGGGCTACTTGGCGCTACTTGGGGCTGTCGTCCTCGCCGATGTGGTGGACGCGGACGAGGTTCGTCGAGCCGGCGACTCCGGGGGGCGAGCCGGCCGTGATGACGACGATGTCGCCCTTCTGGCAGCGGCCGTGCTTGAGGAGGAGTTCGTCGACCTGGTCGACCATGGCGTCGGTGGAGTCGACGTGGGGGCCGAGGATGGTCTCCACGCCCCAGGTGAGGTTGAGTTGGGAGCGGGTGGCCGGGTCGGGGGTGAAGGCCATGAGGGGGATCGGCGAGCGGTAGCGGGAGAGGCGGCGGACGGTGTCGCCGGACTGGGTGAAGGCGACGAGGTATTTCGCGCCGAGGAAGTCGCCCATCTCTGCGGCGGCTCGGGCGACGGCGCCGCCCTGGGTGCGGGGTTTGTTGCGTTCGGTCAGTGGGGGCAGGCCCTTGGCGAGGATGTCCTCTTCGGCCGCTTCGACGATGCGGGACATGGTGGTGACGGTGGCGATGGGGTACTTGCCGACGCTGGTCTCTCCGGAGAGCATCACGGCGTCCGTGCCGTCGATGATCGCGTTGGCGACGTCCGAGGCCTCCGCGCGCGTGGGGCGGGAGTTCTCGATCATCGAGTCGAGCATCTGGGTGGCGACGATGACCGGTTTGGCGTTGCGCTTGGCCAGCTTGATCGCGCGCTTCTGGACGATCGGGACCTGTTCGAGGGGCATTTCCACGCCGAGGTCGCCGCGGGCGACCATGATGCCGTCGAAGGCGGCGACGATGTCGTCGATGGCCTCGACTGCCTGGGGTTTTTCGACCTTGGCGATGACCGGGAGGCGGTGGCCTTCCTCGTCCATGATGCGGTGGACGTCGTCGATGTCCTTGCCGCTGCGGACGAAGGAGAGGGCGATGACGTCGAAGCCGGAGCGCAGCGCCCAGCGGAGGTCGGCCTCGTCCTTGTCGGAGAGGGCCGGGACGGACACGGCGACTCCGGGGAGGTTCAGGCCTTTGTGGTCGGAGACCATGCCGCCTTCGACGACTTTGGTGTGGACGCGGGGGCCGTCGACGGAGGTGACTTCGAGGCAGACCTTGCCGTCGTCGACGAGGATGCGTTCGCCGGGGGTGACGTCGGTGGCGAGGCCGGCGTAGGTGGTGCCGCAGGTCTGGCGGTCGCCTTCGGCGCCTTCTTCGACGGTGATGGTGAAGGTGTCTCCGCGTTCAAGGAGTACGGGTCCTTCGGTGAAGCGGCCGAGTCGGATCTTCGGGCCTTGAAGGTCGGCGAGCATTCCGACGCTGCGGCCGGTCTCCTCGGAGGCCTTCCGGACGCGCTGGTAGCGCTCCTCGTGTTCGGCGTGGGTGCCGTGGCTGAGGTTGAAGCGGGCTACGTCCATTCCGGCTTCGACCAGGGCTTTGATCTGGTCGTACGAGTCGGTGGCGGGGCCCAATGTACAGACGATTTTTGCTCGGCGCATGGTTTGAGCCTAGGCCTTACCGGCGGGTAGGGAATTGGCCGTGCATGACTACTCAACAACCTTTGGGTGAAGGGTTATTGACAAGGCTTGAATGTGCGGCGGGCTGCTCCAATGAGCGTTCGAATGGTCGAATTGCGGAATGGCTGTCATAGGCGTGGGGGTGCCATCGTGAAGCGTGCGTTGACCTGGGCGTAGACGTGTTGCCGTTGGGGTTCGAGGTCGAGGGGTGCGGCGGTGGTGTCCTCGCCTCCTCCGCCGGCGAAGGACATGGAGCGCATACGGCTCTGGGGTGCGGCGTAGGTCTGGGCGTTCTCGGCGCCGATGTCGGCGAGTTCGACGAGGGCGGCGAGGGTGGTGCCGAGTGCTTCGGCGTATTCGCGGGCGCGTTGGACGGCTTCGTGGACGGCTTGCTGGCGGGCCTGGCGGTGGACGGGTGAGTCGGGGCGCAGGGCCCACCAGGGGCCGTCGACGCGGGTGAGTTCGAGGTCGGCGAGGCGGGTGGTGAGTTCGCCGAGGGTGGTGAAGTCGGTGAGTTCGGCGGTGACGTTGACTCTGCCGTGGTAGCGGTGGACGCGTTCGCCGCGGCCGTGTTTGGTGAGTTCGGGGGTGATGGAGAAGCCGCCGGTTTCGAGGCGTTCGACGGCATCGCCGTAGGTTTTGACGAGGTCGAGGACGGTGGCGTTGCGGCGGGTGAGGTCGTCGAGGGCGGTGCGGCGGTCGGTGCCGCGGGCGGCGACGGTGATGCCGATGCGGGCGATCTCGGGGTCGACTTCGAGGCGGGCTTCGCCGCGGACGGCGATGCGGGGGGCGTCGGGGGTGCCGTAGGGGACGGGGGGTTGGGGGTCGTCTGTGAGTGTGGTCATGCGTCCCACTGTGTCATTCACCGGTGGGTCACAGCTTGTGGTGGTCATCAGATCGAAACCTGCGGGGGCTGTTGCGCCAGGTAGGAAACGGGTCAGAATCTACGCGCGTTGTTGACTGTTTCCCGAGGAGATCAAGACATGCCCTTGAACCGCCGGAAGTTCCTGAAGAAGTCCGCCGTGACGGGCGCGGGGGTCGCGCTGGCCGGTGCGGCGGCGGCTCCGGCGGCGCAGGCCGCGGAGAAGAAGAAGCCGGGCAAGCACCCCAAGCGGTACGCGCTGACCGTGCTGGGCACGACGGATCTGCACGGGCATGTCTTCAACTGGGACTACTTCAAGGACGCGGAGTACTCGGACACCGCGGGCAACGCGATGGGGCTGGCGCGGGTGTCGACCCTGGTGAACCAGATCCGCAAGGAGAAGGGGCGGCGGAACACGCTGCTGCTGGACGCGGGCGACACGATCCAGGGCACTCCGCTGACGTACTACTTCGCGAAGGTGGATCCGATCACCGCCAAGGGCGGGCCGGTGCATCCGATGGCGCAGGCGATGAACGCGATCGGCTACGACGCGGCGGCGCTGGGCAACCACGAGTTCAACTACGGCATCGAGACGCTGCGGAAGTTCGAGGACCAGTGCCGATTCCCGCTCCTTGGCGCGAACGCGCTGGACGCGAAGACGCTGAAGCCGGCGTTCCCGCCGTACTTCATCAAGAAGTTCCAGGTGCCGGGTGCTCCGCCGGTCAAGGTCGCGGTGCTCGGCCTCACCAACCCCGGTATCGCGATCTGGGACAAGGCGTATGTGCAGGGGAAGTTGACGTTCCCGGGGCTTGAGGAGCAGGCGGCGAAGTGGGTGCCGAAGCTGCGGTCGATGGGGGCGGATGTCGTCGTCGTGTCGGCGCACTCCGGGTCGTCGGGGACGTCGTCGTACGGTGATCAGCTGCCGTATGTGGAGAACTCGGCGGCGCTGGTCGCGCAGCAGGTGCCGGGGATCGACGCGATTCTCGTGGGGCACGCGCATGTGGAGATCCCGGAGTTGAAGGTCACGAACACGGCGACGGGGAAGACGGTCGTGCTGTCCGAACCCCTCTGCTACGCCGAGCGGTTGAGCGTGTTCGACTTCGAGTTGGTCTTCGAGAAGGGGCGTTGGACCGTCGAGTCGGTGGCGGCGTCGCTGCGGGACGCGAAGACGGTGGCGGACGATCCGAAGATCACGCGGTTGCTGAAGGACGAGCACGCGCTGGTCGTGGAGTACGTCAACCAGGTGGTGGGTACGGCGACGGCGACGCTGACGACGGTCGACGCGCGGTACAAGGACGCCCCGATCATCGATCTGATCACCAAGGTCCAGGAGGACGTGGTGAAGGCGGCGTTGGCGGGGACGGCGTACGCGTCGCTGCCGGTGATCGCGCAGGCGTCGCCGTTCTCGCGGACGTCTCAGATCCCGGCGGGCGAGGTGACGATCCGGGATCTGTCGGGTCTGTACGTGTACGACAACACGTTGGTGGCGAAGTTGCTGACGGGTGCTCAGGTGCGGGCGTATCTGGAGTACTCGGCGCAGTACTTCGTGCAGACGGCGGCGGACGCGGTCGTGGACACGGAGAAGTTGACGAACGCGGGTGGCCGTCCGGACTACAACTACGACTACGTGTCGGGGTTCTCGTACGAGATCGACATCGCGCAGGCGGTGGGTTCGCGGATCAAGAACCTGACCTACAACGGCGCCGCACTGGATGACGCGCAGCAGTTCGTGCTGGCGGTGAACAACTACCGGGCGAACGGCGGCGGTGCGTTCCCGCATGTGGCGTCGGCGACCCAGGTGTGGTCGGAGTCGACGGAGATCCGGACGCGGATCGCGGAGTGGGTGACCGCGAAGGGTGTGCTGGATCCGGCCGACTTCGCGTCGGTGGACTGGAAGTTGACGCGGAACGGGACGCCGGTGTTCTAGGGGCTCCGGTTTTCTCGGGTGGGGGTCCGGCGGTTCTGGCTGCCGCCGGGCCCCTTCCTAGCGTCCTTCTACGAGTGGTGTGAGGGTGCGGGCGGCCTGGCGGGCCGGGGGGATGTGGGCCTGGGGGTCGAGGCCGAAGGTGGTGAAGGCGGTTCGGCCGGGGAGAGGGTAAGGCTCTTTGCCCGTAAGGGAGTTGAGGATGGTGGCGCTGCGCCAGGCGGCGAGGCCGAGGTCGGGGGCGCCGACGCCGTGGGTGTGGAGTTCGGCGTTCTGGACGTAGACCTGGCAGCCGGAGCCGGTGACGGAGGGGTCGAGGACGAGCCTGAACTGGTCGTCGACGCGCGGGCGTTCGGCGCTGTCGCGGCGCATGTAGGGGTCGAGTCCGGCGAGGATGCGGCCGAGGGGGCGTTCGCGGTAGCCGGTGGCGAGGACGACGGCGTCGGTGGTGAGGCGGGAGCGGGTGTTCTGCTGAAGGTGTTCCAGGTGGAGTTCGATCTTGGTGGTCGCGATCCGGCCAGCGGTGCGGACGCGGACGCCGGGGGTGAGGACGGCGTCGGGCCAACCGCCGTGCAGGGTACGGCGGTAGAGCTCGTCGTGGATGGCGGCGATGGTGCCGACGTCGATGCCCTTGTGGAGTTGCCACTGTGCGGTGACGAGGCGGTCGCGGACGGGTTCGGCGAGGGCCTGGAAGTAGCGGGTGTAGTCGGGGGTGAAGTGCTCCAGGCCGAGCTTGGAGTACTCCATGGGGGCGAAGGCCTCGCTGCGGCCGAGCCAGTGGAGTCTCTCGTGTCCCGCGGGGCGGTGGCGGAGCAGGTCGAGGAAGACCTCGGCGCCGGTCTGTCCTGAGCCGATGACGGTGATGTGCTCGGCGGCGAGAAACGTTTCGCGGTGGGCGAGGTAGTCGGCGGCGTGGATGACGGGGACGCCGGGGGCTTCGACGAGGGGCTTGAGGGGGTCGGGGACGTAGGGGGAGGTGCCGACGCCGAGGACGATGTTCTTGGTGTAGGTCCGCCCGAGGGCCTCGGCCTCCCCGTCGCTGTCGAGCTGGGTGAAGTCGACCTCGAACACGTCGCGTTCGGGGTTGAAGCGGACGGCGTCGACCTGGTGGCCGAAGTGGAGTCCGGGGAGGCTGTCGGCGACCCAGCGGCAGTAGGCGTCGTACTCGGCGCGCTGGATGTGGAAGCGCTCGGCGAAGTAGAAGGGGAAGAGCCGGTCGCGGTCCTTGAGGTAGTTGAGGAAGGACCAGGGGCTGGCGGGGTCGGCGAGGGTCACCAGGTCGGCGAGGAAGGGGACTTGGACGGTGGCGCCGTCGATGAGGAGGCCGGGGTGCCAGTCGAAGCCGGGACGCTGTTCGTAGAAGGCGGTGTCGAGTTCGGTAAGGGGGTGGGCGAGGGCGGCCAGCGAGAGGTTGAACGGTCCGATGCCGATGCCGACCAGGTCGCGGGGTGCTTCGGGTTCGTGGCGTGGGGGGTTGGGGGTCCGGGGGTGACCCGTCGGGGGGTGGTTCATCGGGGGGTGTGTCCTTCCACCAGTTTCAGGAGGGCGGCCAGGTCGTCGGGCCGGGTGTGGGGGTTGAGGAGGGTGGCCTTGAGCCAGAGCCGGCCGTCGAGTGCGGCCCGGCCGAGGACGGCCCGTCCATCGGTGAGGAGTTGGCGGCGTACGGCGGCCACGGCGTCGTCGGTGGCTTCGGCGGGCCGGAACAGGACGGTGCTGATGACGGGTGGGCCGTAGAGCTCGAAGCCGGGGTGGTTGTGCACGAGGGCGGCGAACTCCCGTGCGCGGGCGCAGACTTGGTCGACGAGGGTGCCGAGTCCGGTGCGGCCGAGGGTTTTCAGGGTGACGGCGAGTTTGAGGACGTCGGGTCTGCGGGTGGTGCGCATCGAGCGGCCGAGGAGGTCGGGCAGGCCGGCTTCGGTGTCGTCGTCGGCGTTGAGGTAGTCGGCGCGCTGGGTGAGGGCGGCGAGGTCGCGGGGGTGTCGTACGGCGAGGAGGCCGGCGGCGACGGGTTGCCAGCCGAGTTTGTGCAGGTCGAGGGTGACGGTGTGGGCGCGGTCGAGGCCGGCGAGTTTGTCGCGGTGCCGGTCGCTGAAGACGAGGCCTCCGCCGTAGGCGGCGTCGATGTGGAGGCGGGCGCCGTGGGCGGCGCACAGGCCGGCGATCTCGGGGAGCGGGTCGATGAGTCCGGCGTCGGTGGTGCCGGCGGTGGCGGCGACCAGGACGGAGCCGCGGGGGCCCGCCAGTGCGGTGAGGGCCTCGTCGAGGGCGGCGGGGTCGACGTTGACGGCGGGGGGGGGGACGTCGACCGGGTGGGACAGGACGTCGAGGCACTAATCCACAGCGAACGATGCGTAGTAGTAGCT
>NZ_JBHXME010000038.1:0-66674 GCF_042721125.1 Streptomyces sp. NPDC058469 | reverse complement strand
GGCCGAGGTGCACCGCCGCCATCTGGCGCACGCCGCCGACCCCCGGGTCGACGGCCGGGCCGCCGCCCTGGCCGAGCGGTACGCCGACCTAGACCCGGTGCCGCTGGGTGCCCGGGTCGATGGCGCCGGGCGGCCCGAGGTCGTCGTCATCTCCGACCGACGCGGCCGGCTGCCTGGCCTGCGCGCGGCGGCGCGGGCGGCCCGGGTGACCGAGCCGGCGGTGCTGGCCACCGCCTACCAGCGCGCCGTAGGGGAAGTGCTGGGCCTGCGCGAGTTCCTGATGGGGTGTGTGGTCGCCGGGCACACCGCCGAGGACGAAGAGCGCGTGGTGTCCTGTCTGCTGAACACCGTACTGATGCACGGCAAGGGAGCGGCCGACACCGAAGCCACCGACGCCGCCGCGCTCATGGCGACCGCCAAACGCCTCGTGGGCGCGGTCACGGACCAGGACATCCCGTTCCAGGTGGTGGCGAACCGACTGCTCCAGGACGTGCGGCCGAGGCCGCGCCAGTTCCCGCAGCTGTATCTGAGCATGGACGCGCAGACCCCGCTGGACCTGCCGGGCCTCAGGTGCGCGGAGTACGTGATCCGGCTGCCGCAGCCCAAGTTCGACGCGGCGCTCATCGTGCACTACGGCCAGGCCGGGATCCGGGGCATGTTCCAGTACCACACGTCGGTCCTGCCCGCCGCCGTCGCGCACGACCTCGTCGATTCCTTCCTCGATCATCTCGCCGACCTGTGCCGGGGGCACGCATGAACAGTCCTGACCCGTGTCGTCATGTCACCACATCAGCGAACGAAAAACCCCTGGATGGCAGGTGGGCGCTTCGATGAGGAATCTGCTCACCACCGAACAGTCCGCGGGGCGCGAGCGGTTCCATGCGTTCGCCGCCGACGCGATCCGACCGCGGGCGGTGGAGGCGGACGCCCGGCAGGCGCTGTCCCGCGACGTCGTCAAGGCGTTGGCGGCCGAGGGATGGCTGTCCGCGATGATCCCGGGTCCTGGCGGCGCCCCGGCCCTGGATCCGCTGGAGTACGGACTGCTCACCGAAGAGATCGGCTGGGCCTGCCAGAACGTCCGCAACTTCGTCGCCGTGTCGGACATGGTGGCGCACTCTGTGTGGCGATGGGGCACCGACGCCCAGCGTGCCCGCTGGCTCGGACCGATAGCCGCAGGCGAGGCGATCGCGGCGTTCGCGCTCACCGAGCCCGGGATCGGCAGCGACGCCAAGAGCATTGCGACCACGGCGGAGCCGGCCGGCGACGAGATCGTGCTGCGCGGCACCAAGAAGTGGATCAGCTTCGGCGCGATCGCCGATGTGTTCCTGGTGTTCGCGCAGTACGACGGGAAGCACACCGCGTTCCTGGTGGAGCGTGACGCCCCGGGCCTGGACATCAGCCCGATCGTCGACCTGCTGGGACTGCGCGGCTCACTGCTGGCGGAGCTGACGTTCACCGACTGCCGGATCCCGGCCGCGAACCTGGTCGGCCGGCCGGGGACGGGTCTGACCTTCGTCGCGTCGTCCGCCTTGGACGTGGGGCGGTACAGCACCGCCTGGGGCTCGGTCGGTCTGGCGCGCGCCTGCGCCGAGGATTCCGCGGCGTACGCGACCCGACGCTCGCAGGGCGGCGGACCGATCCGGGACCACCAGCTCGTCCAGGCGATGCTCACGGACATGCACGTCAACAGCACAGCGGCCCGGCTGCTCTGCCACCGCGCCGGGCTGGCGCGCGCGGCCCGCGACCCTGAAGCCATCAACCAGACCCTTGTGGCGAAGTACTTCGCTTCCACGGCGGCGATGCGGGCGGCGGCGGACGCCGTGCAGATCCACGGCGCCGCCGGCATCGGGAGCGAGGCGGCGGTCCAGCGCTACCTGCGGGACGCGAAGGTCATGGAGATCATCGAGGGCACCAGTCAGCTCCTCCAGTCCATCCTGGGCGCCGCCGCGACCGGGGCGGGCTTGTGACGTCGCGCGAAGAGAAGAGGCCAACACCATGACAGGGGGCGACCAGATGAACATTCGGACGATCGGCGTGGTCGGCGCCGGAACCATCGGGCGCGGGGTCGCGCACACCTTCGCAGAACACGGCTTCGACGTCGTCCTGGCAGACATCTCGGAAGCGCAGCTCGCCGACGCTCGTAAGACGATCGCCGAACTCCAGCGTCTCCAGCGGTTGTACACCAAGCGCGAGGTGGTCGCCGACCCGCCCGCCGTGCTCGACCGCATCACCTTCGGCACCGGACTGGAACTGCTGGAGCGCGCGGACTTCGTCATCGAGAACGTCACCGAGGACTGGGACGTCAAGCACGATGTCTACCTCCGCCTCGACGAGATCTGCAAGCCGGACGTCCTGTTCGCGGTCAACACCTCGGCGATCTCGATCACCAGGGTCGCCGGCGTGACCGGGCGTCCGGAGCAGGTGCTGGGGATGCACTTCATGAATCCGGTCCCGCTGATGCCCATGGTGGAGGTGATCAGGGGATTCCACACCTCCGAACAGACCATGGCCGCGGGCCTGGAACTGCTGGGCCGGATCGGCAAGGAGGGCGTGGTGGTGGCCGACCTGCCGGGCTTCATCACCAACCGGGTCCTCATGCTGACCGTGAACGAGGCCGTGTTCTGCGTCCAGGATCAGGTCGCCTCGGCCAAGGACGTGGACCGGATCTTCAAGGGCTGCTTCGGTCACAAGATGGGGCCGTTGGAGACCGGCGATCTGATCGGCCTGGACACCATCCTCAATTCTCTGACGGTGCTCTTCGAGAGCTACCGGGATCCCAAGTACCGACCGGCTCCGCTGCTTCAGAAGATGGTCCATGCCGGGTTGCTCGGTGTGAAAAGCGGCCGGGGGTTCTACGAGTACGCACGCTGAGACGCCCGATCTGTCCCCCAAGGAGGCTCATATGTCGCGCAGCGACGTCATCGACCGTGTCCGCACCTTCCTCGCCCCCCACATGGGCGAGCACGTCCTGGCCGACGAGGAGGACATCTTCGCGGCCGGCATCGTCAACTCGCTCTTCGCCATGCAGCTCGTCGTGTTCATCGAGGGGGAGTTCCAGGTGACGGTGACGCCCGAGGACCTGGACATCGACCGCTTCCGGTCGATCTCGGCGATCGCGGATCTGGTGCTGGCGAAGACCGGTGCCGTACGTCATGCCTGAGGCGAACCTGATCCTGCCGACGCCCTTGGACGCGGCGCTCGCACCGGAGATCGCGCGCCGGGTCTACTTCGTGGACTCGCGGATCTCCGACTTCTCGCTGGTGGAGCAAGACGGACTGATCACGTCGATCGACGTGAAGACCGACACCGCGGTCGACGTGGAAGAGCTCGCGGCGCGTGCGGCCGCGGTCGTCGCATCCGAAGTCCAGCCGCACGGTGTGCTCCGGAGGAAGGTCATCTGGGAGTCGGGCGTCCGGCGCCCAGCGCGGCCCGAGGTCTTCGACGACCTGGTCATCGCGGGAGAGGCGTGCTCGCTCGGCGAGGGCCAGATCGGCATCGGCGGCAACCTGCTCGCCCTCATGGACTGCCTGGACGACATGATCCGGGACCTCGTCGTGGGGGAGTTCGGTGCCGTGGAGTTCCGGTATCCGACCCTGATACCCACCCGCGTCCTCGAGAAGTGCGACTACTTCGCGTCCTTCCCGCAGTTCCTGATGTTCGTGACGAGGCTGCACAGCGACTCACGCACCTACGGAGCGTTCCGTGAGGCCTACGCCGAGCGCCGTCGGGTGTCGGCCGACATCCTGGCCGACTGCGACAACGTCGACTACTGCCTCCCGCCCACGATGTGCTTCCATACCTTCAACCAGCACGAGGGGACACGGCTCCCCGGCTCCGGAGACCGGGTCGTGACCGCCAAGGGGAAGTCCTTCCGCTTCGAATCGCGCTACGCGACGACGCTGGAACGCCTCTGGGACTTCACGATCCGCGAGATCGTGTTCATGGGATCCCGCGACTTCGTGACCGACTCCCGCCGCCGCTTCATGGACCTGACCTTCGAGCTCATCACCGACCTCGGCCTCGAAGGCCACGCCGAGGTGGCCAACGACCCGTTCTTCTCCGCCGAGGACGGGATCGCGAAGACCGTGTCCCAGCGCCTCCTGGAGCTCAAGTACGAACTGAGGCTCAAGACCGGCCCCGACCGAACCATCGCGGCCGCCTCCTTCAACTTCCACGACAAGTTCTTCGCCGAGCGCTTCGACATCCGCGAAGCCGACGGCGCCATCGCCCACAGCGGCTGCGTCGGCTTCGGCCTCGAACGGTTGATGTTCGCCTTCCTGTGCCAACACGGCACTGATCCGGCGGCTTGGCCGGACCGGGTGCAGGAGCGGCTACCCAGGGCGAGGCTTTCGCCGCGGGGCCGGTGACCGTAGTCGTCCGACGGACTGTCGGACCTGCCCGGCCCCCACCCGATGCGCGACCGCCGCCGCGTCGAGCACCAGGCGATGGCGGGCCACGAACGCACTGCGGGCCAGGGGCGAAGGTCCGTTACCGCGAACACCTGATCTGTCGACTTATCAGCCTCGAGGAATGAGGTTTTCTCAACGAAATGAACTGCGCGATTCGGGCTGAACATCGCGTTCCGGGGTGGATCGGGCGGTGCGGACTCCGGCTGTGGGCAGACGTAAAGCCCCTGGAAACAGGTCTGCCAAGATCAAGTTCCGTGCACCCAGAGGCTTCACGTTGGTCACCTATGTTGCCATGCTCGACGTTCCGCGCCATGTGGTGGAGTACCTCGCGCGACAACTCGCCGCCCACCGCAAGGCGTTGGGCACACAGAAGGGCTCCCGGGCGCTGGGACCCTTCCGGCAGGCGGTCATGGTGCTGCGCTGGTTCCGCGAGCGTGGCTGCCTGCACTGTGTGGCCCGTGACGCCGGGATCTCGCAGGCCACCGGCTACCGCTACCTCCACGAGGCCATCGACGTCCTCGCCGCCCAAGCCCCTGACCTGCACGCGGTGTTGGAAGACTGCCAAACAAAGGGGTGCCCCATGTGATCCTGGACGGCACCCTCATCGAGACCGACCGCGTCGCCGGCGTCCACCTCAACGGGGAGGGCAAGGAGATCGACACCTGGTACTCCGGGAAGCACCGGTCCTTCGGCGCGAACGTGCAGTTCCTGTCCGCACCGAACGGAACCCCGCTCTGGGTTTCCGACGCCGAGCCCGGCTCGACACCCGACATCACCGCCGCCCGTGAGCACTCCCTGCCCGCCCTGTACAAGGCCGCCGCCGACGGGCTGCCCACTCTGGCGGACTCCGGCTACCAAGGCGCCGGGATCGGGATCCGCCACCCGTTCAAGAAGCCGCACGGCATCTCCCACCAGGACCTTCACGCCGACACCCGCACCTACAACGCCCTGCTCTGAGGCGTGCGCGCCCTCGGCGAACGCACCGCCGCCGAGCTCAAAGAACGCTGGCGCACCCTCAAACGGATCACGCTCAGCCCCTGCCGGATCGGCGACATCGCTCGAGCGGCACTCGTCCTCAACAGGCAATGGAAATAACCGGCGTTGAGAAAACCTCATTGCTTAACATGTCGCTTTTTGATGCGGAAGCTCGGAAATTGATGATTTCAGCCTCACATACGTAACAATATCGATTGTAAGTGGTGATGGTGCACAGGGTGCAGGCAGCATGGGGGCACGCTAACTTCGGGGGGAAAGATAGTGTCCCAACAACCACCGATGCCACCCGCGCCACCCAAAACGCCATGGTGGCAATCTGTCTCAGTTCTAATCAACACCCTCGTAGGGGTTGCGGGAGTCGCCCTGGGTTTTTTGGCGTTACCCGCAGCAGGGGTGGATTCGCCAAGTGCATCCGCTGTGACAGCGACAGCGACCGTCACTGTCAAGGCATCGGGGGGAGGGGCTTCCGGTGGGTCGCCAGGTCCGTCACCGCAAGAAGAATCTTCAATTCGCTGGGAGGGAACGCTCTTAGTTTCCGCCGGAGAAAACGGTGTGGAGTTGGATAGTGCTCCACCCCAGGTGAACACATCTTGGGTATGGGCCGATTTCAACGTAAAAGAAGTCACTACGGCCCAAAAGGCAACTCTGGCAAGTGGTTCTCTCCTAGCGTCAGCTGAGAACAACTCCAATTCTCAGGAATGCTCGGACTTGGTTGCGACTAGGGGCCTCAGCGAACTTCCGGTGAACGCCGGTGGTAGTGTGTGCCTTGGAACAGGGGGCGGCCACACCGCGCTTTTGACCGTGAATGAAATAAATCTCAAGTCACAAAGTGTAGATATTGCTGTGAAGATATGGGATTAGCGGTGCGCGTATCCCATGGAGAATGCAGTCTTGCCGTACCCCGGGTCGACTCTGACCGGTCGTCCCCGGTGCGTAGGGGTACACGGTGCACGCGGCGTCGAGTAGGGCGGGCTCCCTCCTGACGGAAGGGTGGGGCTGGATTGGCGGCTGAAGTGCCCCCCCGAGGTCCGACACTTCCGTTTTATGCCGCGAGATCGAGGCGTTGCTGATGGCGGGCCCGTGCCTGATACGGGGTGAGGTAGCCGATGGTCGAGTGGATCCGCTCTCGGTTGTAATACTGCGCGATCCATCCGAATACGTCCTGCCGGACCTGCCTCCGGGTCGGCCAAGCGGTGGTGCCGATCTCGGACTCGAGTACGGCGAAGAAGCTCTCCGCGGCCGCATTATCGAAGCACGAGCCGGTTCGGCCCGTACTCTGCCGGACGTCCAACTCTGCCAATGTTTCCCGGAATTGGACTGACGTATATTGCGACCCGCGATCGGTGTGGGAAATCGCGTTACCGGCCGTATGACCGCCGACGTGAGCCATGCGAATGGCGTCATCGACCAGCTGCGTTCGCATGTGGTCTGCCATCGACCAGCCCACGACTTCACGCGGGCACAGGTCGATCACCGTGGCCAGGTACAGCCACCCCTCGGCTGTGGGCAGGCACGTGATGTCACCGACGAGCTTCAGGCCCGGCATCGGTGCGGTGAAGTCCCGCTGAATGAGGTCGGGGGCCGGTGGCACCGTGCGATCCGGTTTCGTCAGCGACCGTGATTTCCGGCGTGTTGTCCCGGCGATCTGCCGTTCCCGCATGACCCGCGCGACGCGCTTTCGATTCACGACGTGCCCCTGCACTCGCAGGACGCGGGTGATACGCAGGGCTCCGTAGGCGCCCCGGGAATCAGTGTGGATCTCCCGGATCTGTCGCGCCAGTTCTTCTTCCTCATCCACCCGCTGCTGTCGTGTCTCCTTGGTCTTGTGCCAGGTGTAGTAGCCGGAGCGGTCCCAGCCCAGGACGTCGCACATCCGCTTCACGCCGTGGGCGTTCCGGTGTTCGTCGACGAAACGGAAGCGGATCACCGTGTCGTCTCCCGTGCGAAGTAGGCAGCAGCTTTCCGGAGGATCTCGTTGTCCTCCTTCAGCCGGGCGTTTTCCCGCCGCAGGCGCCTGAGTTCCTCTTGTTCGCCGGCGCTCATACTGGAATCACCCCCGCCGTCCAGTGTC
Organism: Streptomyces sp. NPDC058469; assembly: GCF_042721125.1. NCBI lineage: Bacteria > Bacillati > Actinomycetota > Actinomycetes > Kitasatosporales > Streptomycetaceae > Streptomyces > Streptomyces sp. NPDC058469. Next base: position 59,198 of record NZ_JBHXME010000038.1, on the reverse strand, counting down.
CATGAACGCCGGGTGGCGTCCTCGCGGACCCACTTCCGCAGGGTTTCCAGATGGATGCCCAGGCCCCGGGCGATGTCGGTGAGAGTGCGGTCCTTCGAGGAACGCACGAGGTCGACCGCGTCCCGTTTGAACTCGTCCGGGAAATTCCTTCGCTTTGCCACCATGGATCACTTCCCCTGGATGACGAAACACCCAGCGTCCAGGTGTCGGAATCTCGGGGGTCACTCCATGCGGACCAGCCTCTCCATGCCCTCTTTGTTCGCGCGGTGGGTGTGTCCCGCGCTGGTCGCGTCTCTTTGAGTTGGATCAGCGCGGGCTCCGATGTCCCGTTCAGGAGGGAGTTCGTGTCGCTCTCAGGGGCTGCGGGAGGCCGCCCTGAGGTGAGGTGTCGAACCGGCGTGCTGTCAGCCGCAGTTGCAGCCGGATGCGCTCTTGGCCTCGGCAACCGTGTTGTCCGGGTCGTCGGCCTGTTCAGCGGGAGTGCGGCAGGCGGTGAGGCCGCAGCAGGAGTCGCTGCCCGTGCTCGTCGCAGCCTTGTTGCTGGTGGTGGGCTTCGCGGCGCGGACGATGGCGGAGTGCACGCCGTCGACGACCGGCTGGGTGGGGCTGAGTTCGATGGTGGTGAACCCGGCGGCTTCGAGGCCCTGGCGGTACTCGACGAAGGAGAGGGCTCCGGCGATACAGCCGACGTGGTCGCCGCGCTCGACACGCTGATCGGGGGTGAGGGTGTCGTCGGCGACGACGTCGGAGATTCCGATCCGGCCGCCGGGCTTGAGGACCCGGATCATCTCGGCGAAGACGGCGGGCTTGTCGGTGGACAGGTTGATGACGCAGTTGGAGATGACGACGTGCAGGGTGTCTGCGGGCAGCGGGATGGTCTCGATGGTGCCCTTGAGGAACTCGACGTTGGCAGCGCCGGTCTTCTGCTGATTCTCGAGCGCGAGGGCGAGCATCTCTCTCGGTCGTGTCGAGCCCGTACGCCTTGTCGGTGGGGCCGACGCGGCGAGCGGAAAGCAGTACGTCGATGCCACCGCCGGAGCCGAGGTCCAGGACACGTTCGCCTTTCAGGACGTACGAGCCGGTATCGAGGAGCATGTGGCAGTTCGGGCAGAGGGGTGCCCCATGTCCAGGAACTGCCGGGACCGGCCGTGAACGGGGAGCCGGGTAGGAGGACGCTGGGGTGCTTGTACCGGCGTTCTCAGCCCGACGGGTGGAACGAGCTGCTGCGCGCTGCACATCGATGAGCCGGGACCGGTCGGTCGCGTCCTGGGCCACTACCACCACCGCATGAACACAGCCCCCGTCCCTGAACGAGTCCAACACCCCGACGACGTGGCCGATGCGGCGCTGGCAGCCTCCGTTCTCCCTCCCGGGAATCGGTATGACCGCGACCTCGTGCCGCGTTGCCGAGCCGGATCACCACCGGCCCGTCTTCGAGCCTCCGTGACGTCAGCCGTGGTGGGTGCCCAGCGTCCCCCGGAGGTTTCGGGTGAGCAGTTCGACGGACTGGGGGACGCCGACCGCGTCGTCCCCTCCGGCCGGGAGCCGTCCGTCCGTCGCCTTGAGGCCGGTCAGAGCCTTGTCCATCGCCTCGTGCGCGGCGAAGAGGCAGGGGGTGCTGTAGATCGCCACGTCCACACCGAGTTCCGCCAACTCGCTCAGTGACAACCGGGGGGAGCGGCCGCCGGCGATCTGGTTGAACAGCAGGGGCTTGTCGCCGATGGTGTCGCGGATCCGCCGGATCGCCTCGATGTCACGCACGCCGTCCACCAGCACCACATCGGCGTCGGTGGCGGCGAGTGCTTTGGCGCGCGTGAGGATCTCGGCGTCGTCGGTGGCGTCGGTCCGTGCGACCACTGTCAGCTCGGTCCTGCAGTCCAGCACCCGTTCGAGTTTGTCGAGGTACTCGTCGAGCGGCAGGAGCTGCTTTCCCGCCACGTGGCCGCACCGGCGAGGGCGCTTCTGGTCCTCCAGGATCACCCCCGAGGCACCGGCCTGTTCCAGACGTCGTACGACATGACAGGCCACCTCCGGGTCGCCGTAGCCGTCGTCGATGTCCACCAGCAGGTGGTGTCGGGGGAAGGCCCAGCGGAGCCGTTCCGTGAAGGCCACGATGTCCGGCCATGCGATGAAGCCGATGTCCGGCAGACCGTAGTAGGACGCCGCGAACCCGAATCCCGAGACGAAAAAGCCGTTATAGTGCTGGGCCGCGATCGATGCCGAGTACATGTCGTACACGCCGATCAAAGGTGTTGTGCGGGCAGTGGCGATCGCGCTGCGCAGTGCGCTGCCGTGCGGCATTGAACAAGTCCTCTTGTTTCTGGCCAGGTTGGTGATGTGCGCTCGTATAACGACTGATATCTTTCGGGAGTTACGCAGGTGTCTCTTCCGGGGATTTCAGTAGGTGTCTGGACCGCCATCGTCGACGGGCCCGGGCCTCGGCCCGCGATGCGTCCGCAGCGGCCAAGCCCGTTACCAGAACGATCCCATTCCCGTACGTTCGATCCTGCCCACGCGGGCCACGCTGCCGAGGAATCCCGCTCAGGTGTCTGGAGATCGCGAAGGAACCACGGCCAGGCGTCTTTGAGGTAGAGGCCGATTGGTATCCACCAGATCAGGTCGTTGGTCGAGACGAGGACGACCGAGTCCACCGGCCACTTTCCCGTGACGATCAGCCAGAGCAGGCCGACGGGGCCGAGGACCTTGCCCGTCATCCCGACCGCCGCGATGAGCCAGCCGCGGGCCGGAACGCGGGCCACCTCCAGATACAGGATTCCGTACAGTCCCAGGACCATGCCCAGCGTCGCGAAGATCTGCGGGGTGTTCGATGCGGCCATGCCGGTGAGGTGGAAGAACCACTGCGGGTTGTACACGGCGTAGCAGCCCCATGCGATGTTGTGTATCCCCGCCGCGACGAAGGTCGTCCGGTGCAGCCGTACGGACTTCACTCGGCGGCCCCGCTCTGCGGCGGCCCGGGCTGGCGTGCGCCGACCCCGGGCGCCTGCCATGGTCATCGCGCCAGTGGGCGCGGAAATCCGATGACGGCGTACGCGTCGCGTGTCGCGGAGGCGAAGGTACCCACAGCGACTGCCGACAGGCCCAGTCGCAACCACAACGGCACCGGCGCCAAGTCGATGGCCAGCCTGCTGGGCAGGTGCCGCCAGTGCAGGATCACCGGGATGAGATGGGCCAGCAGCGCCCCGTAGACGATCGCCATGATCGTGTGGGTGACACGCTCGCCGGGCAGCAGTCCGCCCATCGGTTTGCGCACCTGGTCCTCGACGATGAAGTCGGCCAGGGTGATCGAGATCTCGCACAGGAGCAGCGCGGCGAGGACGACCGCCCATGCGCCCCGCCACGCGATCCACGGCAGGGTGCCGAACACAAGCGCCCGCGCTCGACGCCACCCGTACACCAGCCCCCACCAGGACGGATGAGTTTTCGGCAGGTGCGAGGCTGGTACGACCAGCCCCGCACCGGCACTTCGAAAGACCGTGCGTCCACGACAACAAGGCGCCGCGACGGGAGCCGCGAGGTGCTAGATGACCCGGATCAGCGGCCGGCCACCGGAGAGCTACACGAGCGACGTCAATGCCCTTGCGTAGTAGCCACGGTCATGATGACGGTCCCCGCGGCTTCGGCGGCCTGTGCCATACGTCTCCCACCCCGAGTGGTCGGCTTCACGGCACGGCGGCGCTGTTGTCACCGCGCCGGCTCCCCACCATCGTATGGTCGATCGCCGCGCAGCGCTCCGCTACACCCGAGACGGGGGCCTCAGGGGCGCCGGGAGCGCAACACGCAGAACTCGTTCCCCTCCGGATCCATCAGCGTCACCCACGACTGCTCGCCCTGCCCGACGTCCGCGGTCCGCGCCCCCAGGGCCAGCAGCCGGATCACCTCGGCCTCCTGGTCGTCGGGCCGGAAGTCCAGATGCAGCCGGTTCTTGACCGTCTTGCCCTCGGGCACCGGCACGAACAGCAGCCCCGGCAGCCGTTCCGGCTCCGGCCGGATCTCGAACTCGTCCGGCGCCTCGCCCACCACCACCCACCCGAGCGCCTCGGCCCACCAGTGCCCCAGCGCGACGGGGTCGGCCGAGTCCACCACTACCTGCTCCCACTCCAAGGTCATGCGGGCACCGTAGTGAAGACTGGGGCCGACGCACGTGACCGCACCACCGGGAGGCCACCGCATGACACGACCGATCACCGCAGGGGTCGACGGATCGGCGGAGAGCCTCGCCGCACTCGCCTGGGCGGGCCGGGAGGCCGTACGGCGGGGGCTGGCGCTGCGTGTGGTGCATGTCTGGCGGTACGAGCCGCACCAGGCCCTCGACGCGGGGGACCGGGACACCCAGGACCGCTGGGTACGGGACGCGGCGGCCGAGGCCGCCCGGACGGTCGCCGAACGCCACCCCGGCCTGGACGTGACCACCGACGTCCTGGAGGGCGACCCCGTCGACACGCTGACCGCCGCCGCTGCCGACGCGGGACTCCTGGTGCTCGGCTCACGCGGCCACGGGACCGTCGTCGGCTTCCTGCTCGGTTCCGTCGGCCAGCAGGTGATCGCCGATTCCGTACGACCCGTCGTGCTGGTGCGCGCCGGGGACGAAGCCGCCGGGGAGGCCGCCGGGCGCGAGATCGTCGTGGGTCAGCACGGGGACCCCGAGGACAGCGCCGCCGCGCTGGGTTTCGCCTTCGAGACGGCGGCGGCGCGTGGCGCTACCGTCCGCGCCGTACGGGCGTGGACCCTGCCGCCGGTGTTCGCCTACAGCCCCGGCTCCATGAAGCTCCTCGACGAGGCCGGCGGCCTGGAACCGTACGAGAAGAAGGGCCTGGCCGAGGCGCTGGAACCGTGGCGGAAGCGCTTCCCCGACGTGCCCGTGGTCGACCACGTGGAGATCGGCAGCGCGGGGCAGGTGCTGCTGTCCCTCGCGGGGCGCGCCCAGTTGATGGTCGTCGGGCGGCGCGCCCACCGTACGGCGGTGGGCGCGCGGATCGGCTCGGTCGCACACGGGGTGCTGCACCACGCGGAGTGCCCGGTCGCCGTGGTGCCGGCTCCGGAGGTCTCCTGACCTCAGACGGCCTAGGCCTGGATGTCCTCGATGTGTACGGGGACGCCCTTTTCTACCGAGCTGATGGATGCCAACGCGATCCTCAGCGCGGCGCGGGCGTCCTCGCCGGTGGCCGACGGGGTGCGCGCGGTGCGGACGCTGTCGGCGAAGTCGGCGAGCTCGGCGACATACGCGTCGTGGAACAGATCCTGGTCGTAGGTGACGGTCTCGGCCGCGATGCCGTCCGCGCCGTAGGACGTCAGATGGGTGCGCCGGATGTCGCCCATCGTCAGCATGCCCGCCGAGCCGAAGACCTCGCCGCGTACGTCGTAGCCGTACACCGCCTGGAAGTTGGCCTCGGCGGTGGCGAGGGCGCCGTTGTCGAAGCGGATCGTGACGACGGCCGTGTCGAGCAGGCCGCGGTCCTTGAAGTCGGGGCGGACCAGGGCGTCGGCCATGGCGAAGACCTCGACCGGTTCGGAACCGGGGTTGAGGTAGCGCAGGGTGTCGAAGTCGTGGATGAGGGTTTCGAGGAAGATTGTCCACGGCGGGATGGGGGCCGGGTCGGCCAGCTTCGGGTCGCGCGTGAGCGAGCGCAGCAGTTGCGGAGTGCCGATCGCGCCGTCGACGATCTTCTCGTGCGCGGTGCGGAACCCGGTGTCGTAGCGGCGGTTGAAGCCGATCTGGAGCGGTACGCCCGCCTCGGCGGCGGCCGCGATGGCACGGTCGGCGTCCGCGAGGGTGGTCGCCATCGGCTTCTCGCAGTAGACGGCCTTGCCCGCGCGCGCCGCGGCCTCGACCAGGTCGGCGTGGGTGCGGGCCGGCGTCGAGATCACCACCGCGTCGACCTCGGGGTCCGCGAACAGGTCGCCGATCTCGGTGTACGCCGTGGGGCAGGCGAGCCGGTCGGCCAGGCGCCGTGCGGCGCCCGGGGCCGGGTCGGCCACGGCGGCGAGGCGGACGCCGGGGAGGCGGCGGGCGAGGGTCTCGGCATGGAAGGAACCCATGCGGCCGGCGCCCACGAGGCCGATGTTCAGGGGGAGTCGGGTGGTCATGCGGGTTCTCCGTAAAGCCGGGTGAAGCGGTGTGAAGCCGTGTGGATGCGTGGCGGGTCAGAGGGTGAACGCGGTGCGGAAGCGGTCCAGAGCGCGTTCGCTGTCGCCGTCCGAGGCCCAGGCCTCCATCGCGACCGTGCCGTCGTAGCCGATGTCGGCGAGGGTGCGGGCGATGGCCGGGTAGTTGATCTCGCCGGTGCCGGGCTCCTGGCGGCCGGGTACGTCCGCCACCTGGATCTCGCCGATCAGGTCCAACTCATGGGCCTTGCGGACGAGTTCGATGAGGTTCCCCTCGCCGATCTGCGCGTGGTAGAGGTCCAGGTTCATGCGCAGGCCCGGCCGGTCCACCGCCTTGACCAGCGCCAGGGTGTCGGCTGCCGTCGCGAACGGTACGCCCGGGTGGTCGACCGCGGCGTTGAGGTTCTCCAGCGTGAAGGTGACCCCGGCGCTCTCGCCCAGCTCGGCCAGGCGGGTCAGGGTGCGGTGGGCGGCGATCCACATCGCGCCCGTGGGCACCCCGGTCACCGGAACCACCGGCAGGCCCTCGGAGTCCAGTCCGGTGCCGTGCAAGTTCAGCCGGGGGCAGCCCAGTTGATCGGCGGCCTTCACCGACTCCTCGGCGGTGCGCAGGAGTTCGGCGGCGCCCGACTCGTCGGTGAGGCTGCCCCGGATGTAGCCCGTCATCGACGAGAACTCGGCCGGGGTCCGCGTGAGCGCGTCCAGATCGTGCCGGGTCCAGTCCCAGATCTCGACCTGGAAACCGGCTTCGTGGATGCGCCGGGCCCGCTCGTGGATCGGCAGGCCCCGGAAGACCATCTCGGCACAGACCGCCAACGTGTACATGACTACTCACTCACCCTCTTCTAGAACGTTCTAGATTTCAGTAGTACGCCACCGCCCGATGCCTCTGTCAAGACTTCGCGGAGGATGCGTCTAGAACGTTGCAGTACCGTCGGACCAGCACCTTTGAAGCGGCTACGATCCCGGAAGGGAACGACACCTCGATCGGAAGGACATCCGTGCCGGCCATCCCCGCGGTCCCCGACGGCAAGCGGCCGACGCTGGCCCATGTGGCGGCCCGGGCGGGCGTGTCCGTCGCGCTGGTCTCCATCGTGATGCGCGGGGCCTACGGCGCGAGCGCCACCACCCGTGAGCGGGTGCTCAAGGCCGCCGAGGAGATCGGCTACCGCCCCGACACCCGGGCCAGGGTGCTGCGCAGCAACCGCTCACGCCTCCTCGGCGTGCAGTTCGGGCTGCGCCATCCCTTCCACACCGACCTGGTGGAGGGCATCTACGCCGCCGCCGAGCCCGCCGGCTACCAGGTGGCCCTCAGCGCCGTCGCGCCGTCGCGCGGTGAGCGGCAGGCCATGGAGGCGTTGCTCGCCGACCGGTGCGAAGCACTCGTCCTGCTCGGCCCCGAGGTCCCGGCCGCCCGCCTCGCGCACCTCGCGACCCAGGTGCCGGTGGTCTCGGTGGCCCGAAGGCTGAGGCCCATCCCACAGGCCGTGGACGTCGTCCGCACCGCCGACGACGAGGGTGCCCGCCAGGCCGTGGACCACCTGGTCGCGCTCGGCCACCGCGCCATCGCGCACATCGACGGCGGCCGGGCGCCCGGCGCCGCCGACCGCCGACGCGGCTACCGCACCACGATGCACCGCCACGGCCTCGACGACCACGTCCGCGTGCTGCCCGGCGGGCTCACCGAGGACGACGGCGCGCGGGCCGCCCGCACCCTGCTCGCCGAGGCCCGGACCTCCCGGCCGAGCGCGGTCCTCGCCTTCAACGACCGCTGCGCCACGGGCGTCCTCGACACCTTCCTGCGGTCCGGCGTGTCCGTCCCCGGCGAGATCTCCGTGGTCGGCTTCGACGACACCAGCCTGTCCCGGCTCGCCCACATCGACCTCACCACCGTCGCCCAGGACATCCCGCGCCTCGCGGAACTCGCCGTCGGCCGCGCCATCGCCCGCCTCGACGGCGAGGCCGTACCGGACGGCGAGAGCGTCGTCCCGCCCCACCTCGTGGTCCGCGGCACGACGGCCCCACCTGCCGCGGGCTGACCCGGGTCACTCCGGTGTGGTCGGCTCCAGCGTCTCGCGCACCTTCGGCAGGATGTTCTTGAGGTAGTCGTCCACCGCCGTGTCCAGGCCGATGTCGTGCTGGGCGTGCTCGGACAGGTACCAGCGGTGTTCGAGCAACTCGTGATAGATCTCGGCCGGGTCCATCGAGCCGCGCAGTTCCAGCGGTACGGCGCGCACGGTGGGCCGGAACACGTCCCGCACCCACCGGTGCGCGAGCACCTCGGGCCGGGCGGCGAGGGGATCTCCGGGGGCGTAGTCGTCCTGGGTGGCCATCCAGGACTCCAGGTCGTTGAGGAGCCGCCGCGCCTGGTTCTCCTCGGCGTCCAGGCCGGTCAGGCGCAGCAGTTGACGCTGGTGGTGGCCGGCGTCGACGACCTTGGGCACGAAGGTGACCGTGTCGCCGTTGGAGGAGTGCTCGATCTGCATCTCGGCGACGTCGAAGCCGAGCTCGTTCAGGCGCCTGATCCGGCGTTCGATGAAGTGGTACTTCCCCGCCGGGTACACCGAGACGCGGGTCAGCTCGTCCCACAGACCCTGGTAGCGGGCGCAGATCTCCATGCCGAACTCGATCGGGTCGACGGACGGGTGCAGCGCCCCGGACGCCTCCAGGTCGAGCAGTTCCCCGCTGATGTTGACGCGGGCGAGGTCGAGGTCGTACTCGCGCTGCCCGTTGCTCAGCGTCGGGTGCAGATCCCCGGTCTCCGCGTCCACCAGATACGCGGCGTACGCGCCCGCGTCCCGCCGGAACAGCGTGTTCGACAGCGAGCAGTCGCCCCACGCGAACCCGGCCAGGTGCAGCCGCACCAGGAGGACGGCGAGCGCGTCCATCAGCCGGTGCATGGTGGCGGGCCGCAGCGTCGTCTCGAACATCGAGCGGTACGGCATCGAGCCGCCGAGGTGCCGGGTGATCAGCACCGGTTCCAGCGGCTCGCCGTCGGCGTCGGCGCGCCCGGTGACCACAGCGAGGGGGTCCACCGCAGGGATGCCGAGCCGGTCCAGGTCGCGCAGCAGCTCGTACTCGCGCAGCGCGGGCCGTTCCGCGAGCTCCTTGACGGCTATGACCTCGCTGCCGGCGCGGGCGTAGCGCACGACGTGGCGGGAGATACCGCGCGGGAGCGGCACCAGGTACTCGTCGGGCCACTCCTCCAGGGGAACATCCCAGGGCAGTTCCAGGAGGAGGACGGGATGCTCCGGGTTGGTCGCGTTGATCTGCAGTGCCATGGGGTGACCTTAGAGCGCGTGTTCGCGTGCGCGCCGCGCCGCTTCACGGACTGGACCGGTGTGCATTGGGCCGTGGCCGGGCAACAGGGTCTCGGCGTCCAGCGTTTCGAGGATGTCCAGCGAGGCCACGGCACGGTCGCGCTCGTGGTGGAACATGTCGGGCAGCAGCTGCGGCCCCTTGATCCGCGAGGTGGGGTGGCCGCTCACCAGGGCGTCCCCGGAGATCACGATCCCGCGGTCCGGGAGATGGAAGACGCAGTGCCCGCTCGTGTGGCCGGGGGTGTGCACGGGGACGGGCCGGCCGGGCACGTCGAGCGGGCCACCCGTGCCCGAAAACGCCTCGGCCGCGGCGACCGGATGCTGTTCGGTGCCTCCGGAGCGCAGCGCGTGCACCATCCACGGCAGGACTCCCGGACGCCAGGCGTTCTTCAGCACGTCCCCGACGGTGACCTGTTGGAGGAACTCCCGGCGGGCGTGCGGCACTTCGGCCTCGTGCAGCAGGACCGGAGTGCTGTAGGTGCTGTGCAGGTACTCCGCCGAACCGAGATGGTCGTTGTGGGCGTGGGTGATCAGCACCGCGGTGACCGCCTTCGGTGAACTCCCCACCTGCTCAAGGGAGTCGAGCACCAGCGGGCGGTCCCCGGGATACCCGGTGTCCACCAGCGTGACCGCGTCGCCGTCCGTGAGGATCACCCAGTTGGTGTTGCTGCCGTGCACCAGATAGGTGCCGTCGGCGACTTGGCGTACCTCTGCCCGCATGACCGTCCCCTCGACCGCAGCGATGTTCGACGGAAGACAGCCAACCAGACGCCCAAGGGCCGGACGCGAGCGGGGGAAGCCGCCTCCGGCGCCGTCCGCCGGGGGCGGCCCCCGCGCGCATCCGAAGCGGCCGCCTCTCCGCCTCAGTGCACGCCGTGCGGGCGGAACTGCACGCTGATGCGCGGTCCCGCGGCGCGGGTGGTCTTGGGGACGCAGTGCTCCCAGGTCCGCTGACAGGAGCCGCCCATCACGATCAGGTCGCCGTGCCCGAGCGGGCGCCGCACCGACTCGCCGCCGCGCAGCGGACGCAGCAGCAGATCGCGGGGCGCGCCCACGGAGAGGATCGCCACCATCGTGTCCTCACGGGCACCCCGCCCGATCCGGTCGCCGTGCCAGGCGACACTGTCCCGGCCGTCCCGGTAGTAGCAGAGCCCGGACGTGGTGAAGGGTTCGCCCAACTCCCGTGCGTAGTACGCCGAGAGCGCGTCCCGGGCCTCGGCCAGCACCGGGTGCGGCAGCGCGTCGTCCGAGCCGTAGTAGGCGAGCAGTCGCGGTACGGCCACGACCTGGTCGTACATCTGACGGCGCTCGGCGCGCCACGGCACCTCGGCGGCCAGTTCCTCGAACAGGGCGTCGGCGCCGCCGAGCCATCCGGGCAGCACGTCGATCCAGGCGCCGAGCCCCAGCGCCGTACGGCGTATCCCGTCGAGGGGGCCGAGGCGGAGCTGGTCGGTCTGGTCGAAGAGGGAGCCCTGGAGGTGGTGCGCGGTCATGGAACCAGCGTACCCCTTATTCGAATATCTGTTCCCATTCGGTTGTGGCCGTCTTGGGTGGCATCTCGGGTGCCATCTCAGGTCCCACCTCTTTGGATACACCGGTGTATCGGATACATTCGCGTATCGAACGAAGGACGCGGAGGTCCGGACATGATGGCGGAGGCGACGGCCAAGCGTGTGACCAGACGCCGGGTGCGCACGCGCGCCAATCTGCTGGACGCCGCGTTCGCCGTGTTCGCCGCGAAAGGCTTCGGCCGGGTCTCCATCGAGGAGGTCTGCGAGGCCGCCGGCTACAGCAGGGGCGCCTTCTACTCGAACTTCGGCAGCCTGGACGAGCTGTTCTTCGCGCTCTACCAGGACCGGGCCGACCTGATCGCCGAGCAGGTGGCGGGCGCGCTCGCCCTCGACGGTCCCGACCTCGACGTCCCCGCCGCCGTGGACCGCGTCACCGACGTGCTGCTCCTCGACCTGGACTGGCTCCTGGTGAAGACCGACTTCCTGGTGCACGCGGCCCGGGACAGCGCCGTGGCGCAGACCCTGCTGGGGCACCGGGCGCGGTTGCGCGGGGCGATCGCGCACCGGTTCACCCGGGCGCGGGGCCTGGCCGAACTGCCCGCCGTGCTCGGCGACGTCGACGCGGCGGCACACGCCGTGGTGGCCGCGTACGACGGAGTCACCACCCAACTGCTGCTGGACAAGGACGTGGAACACGCCCGCGTCTGGCTCAAGCAACTGCTCACCGCCCTGCTGACCGACGGCAGCGGCACCCCCGAGCGAATCCTCAACTGAACTTCCAGCAGAACCTCCAACTCAATCCCCAACTCAATCCCCAACTGATTTCTCAACTGAATCCTCAACGAGAAGGGCAACGGTCGCCATGGATGCGGACGTCATCGTCGTCGGAGCCGGTCTGGCCGGTCTGGTCGCGGCCCATGAACTGACCAGCCGGGGGCGCCGGGTCGCGCTCGTCGACCAGGAGAACGCGGCCAACCTCGGCGGGCAGGCGTTCTGGTCCTTCGGCGGGCTGTTCCTCGTCGACTCGCCGGAACAGCGCCGCCTCGGCATCAAGGACTCCTTCGACCTGGCCTGGAACGACTGGCAGGGCAGCGCCGGCTTCGACCGCGTCGACGACGAGGACTCGTGGGCGGTGCGCTGGGCGCGTGCCTACGTCGAGTTCGCGGCCGGCGAGAAGCGGACCTGGCTCGACGGGCACGGCATCAAGCTGCTGCCCACGGTCGGCTGGGCGGAACGCGGCGACCTGCGCGCCCACGGACACGGCAACTCCGTCCCGCGCTTCCACGTCAGCTGGGGCACCGGCACCGGAGTTGTCGAACCCTTCGTGAACTACGCCAGGCAGGCCGCCCGCGACGGACTGCTCACCTTCTACTACCGCCACCAGGTCGACGAGTTGGTGGTGGAGGAGGGCGAGACGCGCGGCATCCGCGGCACGGTCCTCGCCGAGGACAACGCGGCCCGGGGCGTCTCCTCCAGCCGCGACGCGATCGGCGAGTTCGAACTCACCGCGCAGGCCGTGATCGTCACCACCGGCGGCATCGGCGCCAACCACGACATCGTCCGCCAGTACTGGCCGGAGCGCCTGGGCACCCCGCCCGCCGAGATGGTCACCGGCGTACCGGCCTACGTCGACGGCCGGATGCTCGACATCAGCGCCGAGGCGGGCGTACGACTCGTCAACCGCGACCGCATGTGGCACTACACCGAGGGCCTGCAGAACTGGGACCCGGTCTGGCCCGGCCACGGCATCCGCATCCTGCCCGGCCCGTCCTCCCTGTGGTTCGACGCCCTCGGCCGCCGCCTGCCCGACCCGTGCCTGCCGGGCTACGACACCCTCAGCACCCTCAAGTACCTGCGCACCACCGAGGACTTGGCGGACCACGACCACTCCTGGTTCATCCTCACCCAGAAGATCATCGAGAAGGAGTTCGCGCTGTCGGGCTCCGAGCAGAACCCCGACATCACCGCCAAGGACAAGAAGGCGGTGCTGCGCGACCGGCTGCTCGGCAAGGGCGCCCCGGGCCCGGTGGACGCCTTCCTGCGCAAGGGCGCGGACTTCGTGACCGCCGGCAACCTTGAGCAACTGGTCGAGAAAATGAACCAGTTGACTGACAAGCCCCTCCTGGACGCGGCCGTGGTGCGCCGCCAGATCGAGGCCCGCGACCTCCAGATGGCCAACCCCTACAGCAAGGACTCCCAGATCCAGGGCATCCGCAACGCCCGCCGCTACATCGGCGACCGCCTGGGCCGCGTGGCCACCCCGCACCGCATCCTGGACCCGGCGGCCGGCCCCCTGATCGGCGTCAAGCTGCACGTCCTGACCCGCAAGACGCTCGGCGGCATCCAGACGGACCTCGACTCACGGGCGCTGGCCGCCGACGGGGAGCCGATCGGCGGACTGTACGCGGCGGGCGAGGTCGCCGGCTTCGGCGGCGGGGGAGTGCACGGCTACAACGCGCTCGAAGGCACGTTCCTCGGCGGCTGCCTCTTCTCGGGCCGCGCGGCGGGACGTGCGGCGGCCAAGCAGACGGCCTGACCGAGCGGCACTTCTCGCAGGCGCCGCGGCCCGTCTCCTCACCCCTCTCACCCCTCCAGGAGACGGGCCAGCACCGAGGCGTGACTCTGCTCGGGCGACCTGACCGCCGTGACCAGGGTCACCGGCCCCATACGGACCAAGTTCCGCAAGGTGTGCAGGAGTTGAGCCGCCTCGGGTTCGGCGAGCTCGGCTTCGTAGCGGCTGCCGAACTCGTCGAAGGTGCCCTCGCCGGCGTGGTACCAGCGGCGTAGTTCGGTCGACGGGGTGAGTTCCTTGGGCCACTCGTCGACCCGGGCCGCGTCCTTGGACAGGCCACGCGGCCACAGCCGGTCGACCAGGACGCGCACCCCGTCCTCCGACTCGGGCGGATCGTAGACACGGCGCACACGAACGGTCACGGGCGGGGCTCCCTCGGGTGGCGGTGGTGTCGCGAGCCTACGTCCCGGGTGGGGGTGGAGGGTGGGGGTGACGCGGCGTAAGTTGACCTGGGGGAGGGGTGTGGGGCGACTTGCTTGCCGGGGAGGCTTTGACCTGGGCTTTTTGCTTGGGTGGGGTCGATCTCTGTGCGTCAGTGGGACTTGGCGCACTGGCACGGCTGAGCGAGCCCCAAGGCCCCTGGGGCTTCTACCGGATGTTCCCGCCAGGGCGGGATGTGCCTCGCGTTGCGCCGCGGTCGCGGTCGCGTCGAGGGGGAGCTTCGTCACTCCACAGACCGTGGCCGCGTCAGGTGAAGTCTGCTGCGGTGAGGCCGTCGGGATGTCCGGACGGCCACTCCACCAACTCGATCCGGTAACCGTCCGGGTCCGTGAGCCACGACGTCTTCGGGCCGTGAGGGCCGCCCGGGTACTGGAGGGGTTCGGGCCCCAGGCCGGCTTCGGTCAGCGTCTCCAGGGTGCTGGCGAGCGTCTCCACCTGGATCGCGAGGTGGTCGAAACCGCTGCCCACGTCGACCGGTCCGTCGGCGGGGCGGTGGACCAGTTCGAGCGAGGCCGCCGGTTCGTCGGGGAACTTGAGGATCACGAGGCGAGCCCCGTCGCCGGCCTCGACCCTGCCCAGTTCGACGTAGCCCAAGGCGGTGTAGAAACCGAGCGAGCGGTCCAGATCGGTGACGCGGTAGGAGACGAAGAGCGTTTTCACGCGGCCTCCCCGGGGCGACGCACCTGGTAGCGGAGGTGCGTGACGTCTCGGTCCTCAAGCCGTCGGACGAGGTCGAGTTCGATGTGATCGCTACTCAGGTGGTCGAACAGCCGTCGGCCGTCCCCGAGGAGGACCGGAATCAGGTGGATCTCCATCTCGTCCACCTGCCCGGCTCGGAGAAGCGCTTGGGCCGCCCCCGCCCCATGGACCATGATCGGCCGGTCCCCTGCGGCTGCGCGAGCCTGACGGGCACAGTCCTCGACATCGGTGACGAAACGCGCGTGGCCGGGTGGTACGTCCCCATCGTCCACCTGGTGGGTCAGGACGAAGATCGGCACGCCGTCGTGGTGGTCGCCCTGCCAGCGCCCGGCGAGTTCGAAGGTGCGACGGCCGGAGATCACCGCGCCGGTCGCCGTCGCTTCGCGGTAGACCTGGCCGCTCGGACCGTCGGACTCCCGGTCGTCGAGCCAGTTGAAGAGCCGTCCACCGTCGCGTCCGAGCTCCTGCCCCGGCCGATCGTCCGGGCCGGCGATATAGCCGTCGAGCGACATCGACATGTACAGCCGAATCGGATTGTTCATCCTGGCTTCCCTCTCTCCTGCATGACACCGGGATCCGGCGTGTCCTGATCCGCCGACGGGGCGGGAATGTCACAAGGAAGACTTCAGGAAACCGGCAAACTCATCGACCCGACCCGACCCGACCCGCCGGCCCTGCCGCCGGGCCTCTGAGGGGGTAGGAGTCATGAGCTGTGGATCATTCGCGGTCGTTCAGGCCGCGTGGCTCTCGGAGCGCTCGACGAGGTGACCGCGCTCGAAGCGGGCTCCGGCACGGGCCAGGGCGACTAGGTCGGGTGCGTTCACGGCCCGCCTGATCGAGGCCGGCTGGTCGAACACGATCAGGATCCTGCCGTTGCGTTGCGGGTGGGCGAACCGTTCCCGCAGCTGCGGCTCATTGTTGGATCTGCTTCAGGACGGCCGCGGCGAAGACGTCGGCGTCATGCAGGGCCAGGTTCATGCCCTTCGCGCTCATGGGAGGCACAAGGTGCGCGGCGTCTCCGAGCAGGTACGGGCGGCCGTAGCTCATCGGGTCGTGGACCACACTGCGCAGCGGCACAAGCGTCTTGCTGGAGATCCGTCCCTTCACGCCGACCGGTTCGCCGAAACGCGCCTCGATCTCCTCCCGGACAAGCTCGTCCGTCCACCCGGCACAGCCCCGGTCGTGGATCGCCATCATGGACTGGCGGTTGGCGGGGGCCTCGGCCAGTTCGGTCAGCTGGGCGAGTCGCTGCCGCGCTGCCTTGACGCCTTCGGTGACGTCTCCGAGGCGTCGAAGGCCCTGAACAATCACTCCAACACCCTGCGCTCCCTGGTGCGCAAGGCCGCCGTGCTGACCGGCCTGGACCTGGATGACCTGGAACACCAGATGGTGGCTGAACCGGATCGCGGCCCGGTTCACGGCCCCGCGCTGCTTCACCATCGACGGCACCGACCACGCCAATCACCGGGAACAGGGCGGCATTTGTCCGCCGTAACATCGTCCGGCGGAGCCGCCATGCCGACGGACGGCACTCACGTGCCGTCGTCGACATGGCGGACGTTGCCTGATACGGCACTGGCGGCCCGGTTCAGAAGGCGTGGGCCAACAGTTCCGCGAACAGTGCGTGTTCGTCGGCATCAAGGCCCCGGGAGCGGAACCAGCCGCAGATGTTGGCGCAGTCGCGTTGGAGGAAGGTCATCCCGTTGAGGTTGCCGACCAGGTCGACGATCTGGGGCAGGTCGATGACGACCAGCCGCTCGCCCGCCGCCAGGATGTTGTACGCCGAGAGGTCGCCGTGTACGACGCCGTTCTGCACCATCGTCGCGAGCGCGTCGGTGAGTTGCTCGAAGTACGCCGCCAGCAGCTCGGGTGAGGGGCGGGTCTGGGCGAGCCGGGGTGCGGTCTGGACGGTGCCGTCCTCGTCGACGACGGTGATCCACTCCATGAGGATCTCGGTGCCGTCGATCTGGACCGGGTAGGGAACCGGCAGCCCGAGGTTCCAGAGCCGTACCAGCGCAGCCCATTCGGACACCGCCCACTCGCCGGCCGCGACCTGCCGGCCGAAGGTGCTCTTCCGCTTGAGGGCCCGCTCGTCGCGTGAGCGTTTCATCGAGCGGCCCTCGGTGTAGGACGCGGCGCGGTGGAAGGTCCGGTGTTCGGGGGAGCGGTACCGCTTGGCCGCCATGACCACGCCGGCGGTGGGGTCGAGCGGGTCGGCGCGCTCGACGAGGTGGACGTCGGCCTCCTTGCCGGTCTTGAGGACGCCGAGCTCGGTGTCGATCGCGCCCTGGGAGGTCACCACCCAGTCCGGGAGCGGCTCGGGGCCCCGGCTGAGGGGTTCGACGCTGAGCCAGGTCGACCAGCGCTGGCCGTCGGCGAGGTCGTCGTAGGGACGGAAGTCGAAGACGAACCGGTCGTCGACGTCGCCCGGTACCGCGTCGCCAGGCGGCGGGGCGTAGCGGTAGGGGTCGGTGATGAAGTCGTCAGGAAATGCCGGGTGTTGAGGGTGCTGCGGGAGATCGTCGCGAGACATCGCTGGAGGTGCTCCATGAGGTGAGAGGGAGGCGGGCTGCGGGCAGGCCGAGGACAGTCGTCGTCACAGTCGTGCCTCCTCTCGTGGAGCACCGGGCAGCTCCCGGTGGCCCGCCCATGGTGAGGGGCGGGCACGGGGAGCGGCAACCGAATTAAGCCGACCCGCGTCGAGCGGCCCCAGCGCTGCCGTAGGTCTCCGGCGTGGTCCTCCGTGCCGGGCTCGTCCCGGCCCTGCTGGGGCTGACGTCGGCCGGGTCGTTGTCGGGCGGATCCGCGGTGGCCGAAATGGGATGGGAGAGGCGTACTTTTCACAGGACGGCAACGGCGGCATCGACGGGTTGCACTACGGCGTGCGGGACGGCTGCTCCTTCCGCAGCGAGCGGCCGCACGGCCGGACCGCCCTCGATGTGCGCGCCCCAGGGCCTGTCGCCCTTGGCCCACTGGCCCTTCCGCAGAACTGAGGCGGACACCTCTGCCACGAACTCCGCCAAGTCACTCGGCGGACCCACACAGCCCGCCGCATGTCCGCGGTCTCCGACACGCTCCTCATGAGCACAGACCGGCGGATCTGGCGGAGTCCTGCTAGCGGCCCTTCCGTACGAGATCGGTGATGCGCTCGCCTTCGCCGATGGTGAGCGGGCCGGTTCTCTCCGCTGGGTCGCCGACCCCCAGCGCGACCGCCAGCGTACGGCCGTGCAGGTCGAGGGTGGCCTCGGTCAGGGTGGTGAAATCGGCTACGGCGGCGCGGGCGCGGACCCACCCGGTCAGGCCGATGCCCGCGGCGACCAGCACGGCCGGCCACCAGACCACGGTGAGCAGGAGGTAGGGCAGCGCCCAGGTTCCGGTGGCGACCGCGGCGGCGAACGCCGAGTGCGCGGCGGTGAGTTCGGCACGTGCGGGGTCGGGGAGGACCAGCCAGAGCCGGGACCAGCCGTAGGTCAGGTCGAGTCCGTAGCGGTGGTACGCGATCGACTCCACGGCGTGGATCCGGTCGCCCATCCAGGTCGGCCTGCCCGGTTCGGCCATGGCCAGCCGAGTGACGCTGTCGGCCACGGTGTCGATCCGGTCCTGCTGCCCGCGGGTGCGTGTGCCCGGGCTCGCGGCTTCGAGCGCCCGGCGTTCCTCCACGAGCCGGTGCCACCGCGCGCGCCGGCGCGCCGTCCGCGCCGCCGCGACCGCGACGAACGGGCGGGGCCACTGCCCCAGCCAGACGCGCCGGGTGACCCCGGCCAGCGCCTGCACGACGAAGCCCACACCGGAGGCGGCCGCCAGTACGGTTACCACGAGCAGTGCCTGCGCCCCACTCGGCAGGTCCGCGACCGTGTCGGCGGTGTTCTCGACCTGCCGGGTCAACAACTCGACGTTCCACGCGTCGGTATGGCCGAGGGCGACGGACAGCCACACCGCGCCGAGGAAGAACGCACCGGGCAGCACGAGCAGGCTGATCCACCGGTCGGCGAGCGTCTTGGCCAACTGCTCGAAGAAACCGCCCACTTGCCTATACCCGTTCCAAGGGGCGACCCATGACGGCGCAGCGCGGGATCGCACCTGCCGGGAGCGGTACCGCCGTCCGGTCGCAGGCACGGTCTGGGCAGCGGAAGGTTTCCTGACGGGCGATGCCCAGTCCGGCTCCCGGCAGCCCTGACGCGAGCGTGCGCAGGGTGGTCTCACGGTCGGTGTTCAGCAACTGGCCCAGCAGGGTGAGCACCGGACGCCGGGCCCGCGCCTCGGCCACGATCCGTTCCAGCAGTTCCTGACGTTCCGTGGAGTGGAGCCCGGTCTCGCCGATCAGCGCCTCGAACTCCTGGCACAGCGTGGTCAGGGCCGATCGTTCGGCGTCCACCCGGGCTCCTCCTTCCGCCAGTTGGCCGATAGTCTCATGGGTGATGTCCTCCTACCACCAGCCCGATCCGGAGCTGCTCAACCAGCAGGCGGTCGACCTGCTGAACCGGGCCACCAGGGCCGGTGACACGGCACAACTGGGCTCCTGCGTCTCGTTGTTCCAGGGCATCATCGCCCTGACACCGCACCACCATCCGCGCCTCGCCATCCGCCTGTACAACCTCGCCGAATCCCATCGGGCGCTGTACGCGCTGACGGGACAGGTGGACGACGCCGACCGGTCGATCGGCATCGGGCGACAGGCCGTAGCAGCCCTGCACAACGGTGACCCCAACACCGCACTGATCCTGGGCAATCTCAGCGCCACCCATCTCCTGCGGTTCCAGCGGGTCGGGCACCCGGAGGACCTGGACGGGGCCGTCGAGTTCGGGGAGCGGACCGTCGGCGTGCCCGGCACCAACCCGAACCTCGCGTTCCACCTGGCCACCCTCGGCACGGGCTACTTGCTGCGGTTCCAGCGAACAGGGCACCTCCCGGATCTGGACCGTTCCATCGACAGTGGTGAGCGGGTGATGGCTGTCGCCTCCGCCGATTCGCCTCACCGGACGACAGCCTTGTCCGATCTCGCCTCGGGCTATTTGCTGCGTTTCGAGCGGACCGGGCAGCTTTCGGATCTGGACCGTTCCATCTATAGAGGCGAGCAGGTGATGGTTGTCGCCTCTGCCGAGTTTCCTCACCGGTCGACAACCTTGGCCAATCTCGCCACGGGGTGCTTGTTGCGCTTCCAGAGAACCGGGCAGGTCTCGGATCTGGACCGTTCCATCGACAGAGGCGAGCAGGTCATGGCTGTCGCCGACGCCGATTTCCCGCACCGGCCGACCGTCCTGACCAACCTCGGCACCAGCTACTTGCTGCGGTTCGAGCAGACAAGGCACGCCTCGGACCTGGACCGTTCCATCGGCAACGGTGAGCGGGCGTTGGCCGTCACTCCCGTCGATTCCCGTGACCGGCCGACGATCCTGTCCAACCTCGCTTTGGGCTGCCTGCGGCGGTTCGAGGGAACCGGGCAGGTCTCGGATCTGGACCGTTCCATCGACAGTGGTGAGCAGGCGATGGCTGTCACCCCCGTCGACTCCCCTTACCGGGGGACGACCCTGACCAACCTCGCCACCTCCTACTGGGCACGGTTCGGACGGGCGGGCCGTCCGGCGGACCTGGAGCGCTCCATCGGCTTCGGGGAACAGGCCACCGCCGACACCGGCAACCCGCACCGAGCGACCGCCCTGTCCAACCTCGCCGCCGCCTACACCGACCGCTTCGAGCGGACGGGGAACCTGGCCGACCTGGAGCGGGCGATCGGGTACTACGAACAGGTGGTGGCCGTCGCTCCGGACAACGCCTTCGACGGCGCCACCTACGTGTCCAACCTCGGCATGGCGTACCACGCTCGGTTCGAACGGCTGGGGGAGCAGGCCGACTTGGACCGGGCGATCGGCCACCTCGATCGTGCCGCCGCTGCGGCGCCGCGGGGGCACCGCGAGTTCGCGACGATCCTGTCCAACCTCGGCATCGTGTACGGGGCGCGGTTCGACCGGCGGGGGGACGTGGCCGATTTGGACCGGTCGATCGGCCACTACGAACAGGCCGTGGCCGCCACGCCCGAGGGCCACCCGGATCTCGCCCTCCGGCTGTCCAACCTGGGCGCCGCGTACGACGCGCGGTCGGACCGGAAGGGGGACCTCGCCGACGTGCACCGCGCCGTAGCGAGCCTGGAAGGGGCCGTCGTCGCCACGCCGGCCGATCACCCCTTTCGCGCGATGGCCCGGTCCAATCTGGCGGCGACCCTGCGCGGGCGGTTCGACCGGCTGGGGGACGTGGCCGATCTGGACCGGGCGATCGCGCTTCACGAAGAGGCCGTGGCCGCCACGCCCGACGACCACCCGAACCTGGCGATCCACCTGTCCAACCTCAGTGTCGCCCTCTGGTCCCGGCTCACCCGCACCGGAGACATGTCCGACCTGGACGCGGGCATCGACGCCAGCAGACGCGCGGTGGCCGCCACGCCGGCCGATCACCCGGACCGTGCGATGCGCCTGTCCAACCTTGGCACCGCCCTCCATCAACGGTTTGAGCACAGCGGCAGCATTCACGACCTGGACCGTGCCGTCGCGCATCACCAACAGGCCGTGGCCGCCACGCCCGACGACCACCCGAACCGGGCGATGCACCTGTCCAACCTCGGAACCGCCTACCAGTCGCGGTCCGGCCGCACCGCCGGCGGCGCCGATCTCGACAGCGCCATCGACCGCACGCTCCTGGCTCTCGCGGCCACCCCCGCCGACCACCCCGACCGACTGTTGCGCCTGTACAACCTCGGACGGTCCTATCAGGCGCGGTACGAGCGCTCGGGCGATCCGGCCGACCTGGACCGTGCGGTCGACCTGGCGCGGGAGGCGGCCGACGCCGTCCCCGTGGACGATCCGCTCCTCCCGCAGCATCTGTTCAACCTCGGCAACACCCACCGGCTGCGGTTCCAGCGGACCGGCGACCCGTCGGACCTCGACCGTGCCGTCGACGCCGCGGAACGGACCGTCGCGGTAACCCCCGTCGACCATCCCCGGCGGGCCTCACGCATCTACCTCCTCGCGATCTGTCACACGAGGAGGTGGGACAGCGGCAGCACCGTCGACCGGCCGCGGATCATCCGGCTTGCGGAGGAGGCGCTCGCGGCCACGACATCGCCTCCGCTGGAGCGGCTCCGCGCCTGCTGGGTGGTCGGCCGGCTCGCCTACGTACTGGACGAACCGCACATCGCCCGGCTGCTGTTCGACACCGCGGTGGAGCTGCTGCCGTTGGTCGCGGCACGGGAGACCTCTTCGGCGGACCACGAGTACCACCTCGGCGCGATCCACGGACTGGTCGGCGAGACGATCGCCGTGCACTGCGCCCTCGACGATCCGGGCGGCGCGGTCCAGACCGCCGAGCTGGGCCGGTCGATCCTGCTGACGTCCCGGCTGGCCCTGCGGACACCCATTGGCGACCTCGAAGCCGAGCACCCGGCACTGGCCGGCCGGCTGAGCCGGGTCCGCGATGCCCTCAACGCGCCGGAACCCCCCGCCATGGCCACGCCCGACGGTCAGGACGTCGACCACATCGACCGGCGCAAACGGCTGTGGGCCGAGCACGACGCCGTACTGGCGGAGATCCGCCGGTTGCCGGGACTGGACCGGTTCCTGCTCCCGCAGAGGTGGACCCGGCTGCGGCCGACCGGCGCCGGTGAGGCGGTCGTGCTGCTCAACGCCGGCCTGCAGCGGTGCGACGCCGTCGTCGTCACCGCCGACGGGCCCCTGCTGCCGGTGCCGCTGCCCGAACTACGCTTGTCCGACGTCGAGTCGTGGGCCGCCGAGCTGACGGAAGTGACGCACAACGCAGGCTCGTTCACCGGCGAGCTGCGCTGCCAACGCGTGCTGACGGAACTGCTCGGCCGACTGTGGGACACGACGGTCGAGCCGGTCCTCGACGCCATTGAGGAGCGGCTCCGCCCGGCCGACGGAGAACTGCCCCGCGTGTGGTGGACGCCGACCGGGCCGCTCGCGCTGCTGCCGCTGCACGCGGCCGGACACCCCGGTGGCGCCGGGGCGCTCGACCGGGTGATCTCGTCGTACACGCCCACCATGCGCACCCTGGCCCGTGCACAAGGACGCCCGGCCGCGAGGGCCCAGCGCCGGCTCACGGTCGCCCTCGACCGGACCCCGGGTCTGCCGGACCTGCCGGCCACCGCCGCCGAGGCGGCGAGCCTGCACGCCGCTCATCCCGACATGCCGCTCCTCACCAACGAGCAGGCCACCGCCACCCAGGTGACCGGCGCGCTCCCCAGGGCGAGTTGGGCCCACTTCGCCTGCCACGCGGGCACCGACCCCGACGCGCCGTCCGAGGGCGGGCTCCACCTCCACGACGGCGTGCTGTCCATCGCGGAGATCGGCCGCCTCGACCTCCACGAGGCCGAACTGGCCTACCTGTCCGCGTGCTCCACCGGACACGTCGGCAGGCGGCACGCGGACGAGTCGATCCACCTCGCCTCCGCGTTCCAACTGGCCGGCTTCCGGCACGTCGTCGCGAGTCTCTGGCCGCTGGACGACCACGTCGCGGCCGGCGCGGCCGACCACTTCTACCGGCTGATGCCGGACACGCCGTCCGCCGATGACGCGGCGACCGTGCTCCACCGCGTCATCCGGCACCTGCGCGCCGAACACTCCGGCCGACCACACCTGTGGGCGTCCCTGATCCACAGCGGGCCATAGCCCGGACCGACCCCGAACTCAGCGTCCGCTACGACGGATCCGCCACCGTGCCGGCGAACATCGGGCCGTACGGCGGCTCGTCGTCTCGGCTGCCCGGGCGGGACGGACGACCGCCGGAAAGAGCCACTCGATCTCGGACAGCAGTCCTTGGAGCGGTGGGGCAACCACCAACTCGACGCCGGGCGGGCAGTGTTACTCGGCAGGGACTGGCACCGTCGGCCGACAGCGGGGCGAACGCTGTCCGATGCGGCACCAGACAGCCCTCCAGAAAGGCTGGTTGTCGAGTCGGTGGGCGGTGGGTGGCCGGCTCCTAGTTCCGCCGCGGTGCCAGGCTGCGCAGGACGTCGAACTCGTTGCCCTCGGGGTCGGCCATGACCACCCAGTTCCGGTCTGGGCCCTGGCCTACATCCGTCGTGGTGGCGCCGAGGGCGAGCAGTCTGGTCACCTCGTCCTCGGTGCTGCCGTCGATCGGGCTGACGTCGAGGTGGAGCCGGTTCTTGACGGTCTTGTCCTCGGGGACCTGGATGAACTGCAGGGTGGGCGGCGTCTGGCGGGCCCGGACTTCCTCGACGGTCGGTACCCAGGAGCCGATCTCGACCCTGCCCTCGCTCCGGTCGATCACCTTGAAGTCCAGGACCGCGCACCAGAAGGCCGCGAGTCTCTCCGGATCACGGCAGTCAACGATCAACTCGGTGAACCTACTTGGCATGACTCTCCACTCTCCCAGATAGGTGCAGGTCCGCGCGGAACGGTTCTCGGGTACTCGGGCCCTCGCGAAGCTGCTGTTCGGGTACCGATCGGAGTCCGGCGACGGGCTTTACGAGGGTTTCCCCATGCCGGTGAAGAGGGCGTGGAGGACTCGGTCGACGTATTCGTGGGTCAGGGGCTCCTGGGTGATCACGGTTTGACCGGGAGGGTGCCGCGCTCGTCGGCGGCGCAGAGGGCGGAGACGAAGTTGCCGTCGATCTCGAGGGCAAGAACTGAGCGTCACGTCGGCGGCCGGGTGAGTTTGGTGGCCACGGCGTCGAGGACCCAGTCCAGGCCGGTCGCGAAGGACGTCTCGGCGTCCACGTCCGTGCCGTCGTGCACGGCCTTGGCCAGCGCCGGGAAGCGACCTGTGGCCAGCATTCTCGTCACATGCGGGCCTGAGGCGCGCTGCCAGTCGCGCTTGGACAGGCCCGTGGCGCGCTCGGCCCGCAGGTTCGCGATCTCGCGCCTGATCGCGCCGGTGAAGTAGGCGCTGACGGTCTCCACGGCGCGCATGACGGTGTCGATGTCGGCGAGGCCGTCGAGGGCGGCCAGCGTGGCCTCGGTCACCGCGAGGCCGTTCGGACCCAGGGTCGGGCGGCCGCCGAGCAGGTCGGCCAGCCATTCGTGGCGGAGAGCTGCCTGCCTGGTGCGCTGGGCGAGGATGCGCAGCGCCTCCCGCCAGTCACCGGGCTGCTCCGCGGGGAGAATCTCGGCCTGGACCTCGTCCACCATGAGGTCGAACAGTTCCTGCTTGGTGGAGATGTATCCGTACAGCCGCATCGGGCCGGCGTTCAGCCGGGCGGCGACCTTGCGCAACGACACCGCCTCCAGCCCGCCCTCGTCGGCCAGTGCGATGGCGGCGGTGACGATCCGCTCCCGGTCGAGCGGCACAGGGTTGGTCGGCGGCTCCGGCCGGTCCCACACAGTCATGGCCACATCGTACTGTTGCGATGCACTGTATTGAGGAAATACGGTGTATCGCCATGAGATATCGCATCGCCGTGGTCGGCAGTGGCCCTGCCGGCCTTACCTTCGCCCGTGTCCTGCACCGCCATGGCTACCCTGTCGCCGTCTTCGAACGCGATCCCGCCCCCGACGTCCGTCCCCCGGGCGGCACGCTGGACCTGCACGAAGGGCTCGGCCAGCTCGCGCTGGACAAGGCGGGGCTGCTGGCGGATTTCCAGGCGCTGTCCCGTCCCGAGGGGCAGGCCATGCGCATCCTGGACCCGGACGGGACCGTCCTGCGCGACTGGCCACCCCGCCCGGACGACCGGGCCAATCCCGAGATCGACCGCGGGCAACTCCGCGACCTGCTGCTCGGCCCGCTCGACGTCCAGTGGGGCCGGGGCGTGACACAGGTGGTGCCGGGGGCCCGGGACGGCGCACGGGTCCATTTCGCGGACGGGCGACAGGAGACGTTCGACCTCGTGGTCGGCGCGGACGGCGCCTGGTCCCGGATCCGCCCGGCCCTCTCGTCGGTGACGCCGCACTACACCGGCGTCACCTCGATCGAGACCTCCCTGGACGACGTCGACACCCGCCACCCCGACCTCGCCCGGTTGATCGGCGACGGTTCCGTGGCTGCGTACGGCGTGAACCGCTCCCTCGTCGCCCAGCGCAACAGCGGCGGCCACGTCAAGGTGTACGCCAAGTTCCGCGCGCCGCTGGACTGGCACACGAACCTGGACCTGGCCGACGTCGAGGCCGTGCGATCGGGCCTGCTGGCCCTGTTCGACGGCTGGGCCGCTCCCGTCCTCGACCTCCTCCGCAACGGCACCGCGTTCGTCCACCGCCCCTTCTACGCCCTGCCCGTGTCCCACACCTGGACCCACGTCCCCGGGGTGACGCTCCTGGGCGACGCCGCCCATCTGATGCCCCCCTTGGGGGCGGGCGCGAACCTCGCGATGCTGGAGGGCGCCGAACTCGCCGAGTCAATCGCCACCGCCCCTGAAGACCTGGACGAGACCGTCCGCGCCTTCGAGAAACAGATGTGGGCACGGGCCGGCAAGTGGGCGAAGATCACGACGGCCGGTCTGGAACGCCTCGTGAGCCCGGACCCCGCCGAAGCCCTCGCACTCTTCGACCAAGTCCAGCCATCCTGATCGCCAAGCGTGAGAGCACCTGCACCGACAGCTCGCCACGCGCCCGGCAGGAGTTCCCCGCGAACGAGGCGGTCCATGGGTGCCCGGATCGCCTCCTCCTTTGTGACGCGACACGGTTCCGGGCGAAGTGGCGGGCGCCTGCGGGCGATTGCGCCGGGGCATGGGTAGTGTCCGCCCCGATGCACCGGGCCTGCGGTACCGCGGTCCATGAGGAGGAGGATCACCATGGCCGATCGTGGGCACCGGGCCGCGGCGGACGAAGGGCCCGCGGCGGGGCCGCCGGAGGCTCGTCGTGCGAGTGCGCGGGAGACGGTGCGGCTCGCGGTGGTGATCGGTGCTCTCGGCGTGGTGTTCGGTGACATCGGGACCAGCCCGATCTACACCCTCCAGACCGTGTTCAGCCCGAGCGACCCGCACCCGGTCCCGGTCAGCACGCAGAACGTGTACGGGGTGGTGTCGCTGGTCTTCTGGTCGGTGATGGTCATCGTCACGGTCACCTATGTGCTGCTGGCGATGCGCGCCGACAACGAGGGTGAGGGCGGCATCATGGCGCTCATCACGCTGGTGCGGCAATGGAGTTCACAGCGGGGGCGGCGGGCCGCCGTCGTGCTGACCGGCCTGGGCATCTTCGGTGCGTCGCTGTTCTTCGGCGACAGCATGATCACCCCGGCGATCTCGGTGCTGTCCGCGGTCGAGGGGCTCAAGGTCGTCGAGCCGTCGCTGGACAGCGCGGTCGTGCCCATCACCGCGGTGATCATTGTGTTGCTGTTCCTGGTGCAGCGTCGGGGAACGGCGGCGGTGGGGCGGGTGTTCGGGCCGATCATGATCCTCTGGTTCGTGGCCATCGGCGCGTGCGGCGTCGTGGGCATCGCGGATCACCCGGCCATTCTCCGGGCGCTGTGGCCTAGTTATGCCCTGGGCTTTCTGTTCGGTCATTTCGGCACCGCCTTCTTCGCGCTCGCCGCCGTCGTGCTCGCGGTCACCGGCGCGGAGGCCCTCTACGCGGACATGGGGCACTTCGGCCGCCGGGCCATCACCCGCGCCTGGATGTTCCTCGTCTTCCCCGCCTGCATCCTGAGCTACTTCGGCCAGGGCGCGCTGATCCTCGACGACCCGTCCAACATCAGCAGCCCGTTCTTTCTGCTGGTGCCCCACTGGGGACGGTGGCCGATGGTCCTGCTGGCCACGGCGGCCACGGTGATCGCCTCCCAGGCCGTGATCACCGGTGCGTACTCGGTCGCCTCCCAGGCGGCCCAGCTCGGCTACCTGCCGAGGCTGCGGATCGCGCACACCTCCGAGTCCACCATCGGCCAGATCTACGTCCCCTGGATCAACTGGCTGCTCATGGTCTCGGTCCTCACCCTCGTCTTCGCGTTCCGCAGCTCCGCGGCGCTGGCCTTCGCGTTCGGCATGGCGGTCACCGGCACCATCACCATCACCACGCTGCTGTTCTTCTACGTCGCCCGCGCGAAATGGGGCACGCCCGTGTGGCTGATCGCCGCCGGCGCGACCCTGCTGCTCTCCGTCGACCTGCTGTTCGTGGCGGCCAACCTGACCAAGCTCGTCCATGGCGCGTGGCTGCCGCTGCTGATCGGCCTCACCGCGTTCACCGTCATGACGACGTGGCAGCGGGGCCGCGAGGTCGTCACCGCGGAACGCGCGGACCACGAGGGTTCCCTGCGCGAGTTCGTCGACCAACTCCGCAGTGGGGAGCGGCCGGTGCTCCAGGTCCCCGGCACGGCCGTGTTCCTCAACCGGAGCAAACAGACGGCGCCCCTGGCCATGCGGGCCAACGCGGAACTCAACCACGTACGGCACGAGCAGGTCGTGATCCTGTCCATCGAGACCGAGCCCGTGCCCCGCGTCCCGGCCGACCGGCGGATCGTCGTCGACGGCCTCGGCTACGCCGACGACGGGATCATCCACGTCACCGCCCGGTTCGGCTATATGGAGACGCCGGACGTGCCCGCCACGCTGGCGATGCTCGACCCGGCCGACACCGAGGGGCCGTTGCTGCTCGACCAGGCGTCCTACTTCCTGTCGACGATCGAGCTCCGGCGCGGCGAGGCGCCGACGATGGCTCCCTGGCGTAAACGCCTGTTCATCGCCACCTCCCACATCACGGCCGACGCCGCCGAGCACTTCGGCCTGCCCCGCGACCGGACGATCATCATGGGCTGGCACATCGAGGTGTAGACACGCTTGTCGCCTACGGCCCGGCCCAGCGGGCGCGGTTCAGTCCCGGTGGATGGTGATCGTCGTCCAGAGGCCTACGTGTACGCGGTCACCGTCCTTCAACGGCACCGGTACGTGAGGGGCGATGGGGTCCTCGGCGCCGTTCACCGTGGTGCCGTTGGTGGAGCCCTTGTCGATGAGGGACCACTTGGAGTCGGGTTGCTGGACGAGGATGGCGTGTTCGTGGGAGACGCCCGGGTCCTCGGGGTCGCTGTCGAGGTCGATGAAAGGGGGCTCGCCCGTGGACCGGTGGCGACGGCCGATCGTGATCACGATGCGGGTGAGCGGGATGTGGAGGTCGGGGGAGTGGGCGGGGAAGTAGAGCCCCTGGTCCTCGGGTTCGCTGCGGGCCATCACCTTGGCGAAGTAGTCGTGGTCGACGCGGACGGTGGCCGTCCAGGTCGGCGAGCCCGTGGGAACCTCCGCGCGGGGAGAGGACGGCGAGGGCAGTGACTGGGGGACGGAGACGGTGCCGGTCCGGGTGACGAAGTTGTAGCGGCACCCCTCGCAGAACCGGGCGAGATCCTCGCGGGGCGTACCGCAGTTGGGGCAGAGCTCGGCGGCGGAAGGCGCCGGTGCGGTGGACATGCGGTGGCCGCACACCTCGCACCAGTCGTCGGTTTCGGACGGGTGTCCGTTCGGACAGGTCGACATGTCGCTCTTTCTCTGTTCGCCCGTCTAGGTGCGCGGTGCGGGTGCGCGGTGCGCTATTTCTTGACCCGCACAGTCTTCGTCGAGCGTGTTTCCAGGGTCATCTCGTCCGCGTCGGCCACCCGGGCCTTGAGCCGCACGGTGCCGCTCGCCGCGTCGACGACATCCACCACCTTGGCCAGCAACTTCGAGGTCCCGTCGTTGCCGGAGGCGCCGGCGAGCTGGACGGCACGGCCCAGCTTGGCGGTCGCGGAGCCGAAGTCGCCCTGTTTGCGGGCCTCCAGGCCCTCCTGGATGACCTGCGCGAGTTCGGCCTGCCCGGTGTAGTGGGCGACCTGGGGGTTGATGCGGGTGGACGCGACCATGTCGTCGGTCCAACAGGCACGTACGAGACCCTGGGAGGCCGCCTGCGTCGTACCGTCGGGCTGGGGCACCACCAGGGAGATCCGGGCGGCCAGCATCTCCTCGCCGACCTCTGTGCGGGGGACCTGAATACAGACGTGGTAGTCGCGGGACTCGTCGCCCCAGGAACCGGTGGGGTAGTCACCCGCACGCGGGCCGACCTCGGTACGGCGGAGGGTCAGGTCCTCGACCGTGGGGGCGACCTGCCTGACCCACTTGACCGTGGAGCCCTGTGGGGTCCAGACGCGCAGCGCCACATCGGCGACGCCCTTGCCCATCGCGTTCTCCATCATCTGCCGGAAGTCGTCGGCCAGACCGGAGGGGTCGGCGACGATGTCCACGGAGCCGAGCAGCGCCGAGGCGACCTCGGTGAGCTCCTTGACCTCCCAGTCGGTGCCCACGCCCCGGGCGTCACAGGTGAAGCGTCCGGCGCAGGCGTCGAGTACGGCCCGTAGCGCCCCGGGTGCCTCGTGCTCGTTACGGCCGTCGGTGAGCAGGATGCCGTGGCGTATCGGGACGTCGGTCGTGGCGAACAGCTCGTCGGCGAGCCACAGCCAACTGCCCATCGCGGTACCGCCGTCCGCACTCAGCTTCCCCACGGCCTGCTTGGCCTGATACCGGGTGGCGGGATCGGCCACGGCCAGCCGGCCGTCGGCGGGGTAGACCTCGTAGGCCGCGTGGGTGCCGGCGATCACGGCGAAGGCCACGCCGTCGCGGACGGTGTCGATCGCGGCGGCGGTCGCGTCGCGCGCGTTGCGCATCTTGGCCGGCGGGTTGTCCATCGAGCCGGAGCAGTCGACCATGATGACAACGGCCGCGTCCGGAGCGGGTAGTGAGGTCGGGTCCCCGGTTCCCAGTGGTCGGCCGCCGAGGGTGCCGCCGCCGGTCGCGGTCACGGTGACGATCGCGTTGACCTCGTGTCCGCCTTCGGGCAGGTACTCGTTCTGGTAGATGTCGACGGCGAACTGCGGCACGTCCGACTTGGAGAAGACAGCCATCGCTTGTGCTCCTTACGCCTGTTTCAGGCAGGTTCGTGTTCGGTCCGCCCGGCAGGCGTCGGGATCGGCAGGACGGCGACCGTCACGTTGTCGTGGCCGCCTCCGTCGAGCGCCACCTTCACCAGCGCCCGCGCGCACCGCAGTGGGTGCGTGCCGGCGTCCGCCGGTACCGCCGACGCCAACTCCTCCGCGGATTCGGCGTAGTTCCACAGGCCGTCGGTGCACACCACCACGACCCCTGGTCCGTCCGGCTCGAAGGAGACGGTGTGCGGGGCGAGTTCGGGCGAGTCCGCGCCGAGCCAGGCGGTGATGGCATGGGCACGGCAGGCGGTCGGTTGCGGCATGTCACACCCACGTCCAGGGGCGGAAGCGATTGGCGCGTTCCACGAGTTCGGTCGCCGAGCCGGCCTGATGGGCGAGGCGGGCCAGTACGCGGTAGGAGCGCTCCATGCCGAAGCGCAACTCCCGTTCGGTCAGGGCGCAGTCCAGCAGTCTGGTGCCGGTGGCCTCCGGACCTGCGCCGGGGCTGCCGGAGAGTACCCAGTCGAGTGCGCTGCCCAGTACCTCGGCGGCGAGCTGTTAGCGCCGGTCGGTGTCGATACCGAGTTCCCGCAGCTCCTCCACCTGGGCGACGGCCGCCCGTAGGTCGCCCAACAGCGGTTCCCGCGGCGGCCGTTCGCGCAGTCGGGCGCGGATCGCGGCGACCCGGGCCGCCGTGAAGTGGATCGAGACCTCCGGCACCGACTCCAACGCCGTTACGGCACCGGCCCGTTCGCCCGAGGCCAGCAGGACGCGGGCGAGACCGAACGCGGCGCTGACATAGCGCTCGTCGGTGGTCCACACGAGTCGGTAGTACTCGCCGGCCTTGTCCAGCCGGCCCAGCGTCTCGGCGCAGATGCCCAGCGCCAGCTTGGGCGCGGACTCGCCCGGGAACGCGTCGTACACGGCGTCGAAGGCGAGCGCGGCCGTCTCGTGGTCGCCGGTCGCCAGCGCGGTCAGACCCCGGTGCCACACCACGCGCCAGTCGTCGAGGTCGTCGTCGGCCAGTGCTGTCAGCATGCGGGCGGCCGCGTCGGTGTCGTCCGTCTCCAGCCGCGCCCTCAGGTCCCGCAGCCGTATCTCGACGGAGTCGACGGGTGCCGACCGCAGGGCAGTTACCACCTCCGCCGGGGCCGCTGCCGCCAGGCCCGCGAGGAACTTGGCGTTGGGGTCGGCAGGGTCCACCAGGGGCACCGGCAGCGCGAGGGAGGCGGCCCGTGCGTCGAGGCGCGCAACGGTGACTGCGGGCCCGGGAGTTGGCGCCGGCTCGGCGTATGGCGTACTGGGCGGGGCCGGGGTGTTGCCGGCGAAGGCGCCGTCCGGCGTCGGGCCGGAACCGGACGCGGATTCCTCGGCCGAAGGGAGCCCCGGCAGAGCGCTGTTCGCCGACCGGCGCAGGGCGCCGCGCCGCGTCGCGAGCGTGTGCCCGCCGAGGGCGGACGCGTCGCCGGTCAGGGGCTCGACCAACTTGTCCTCGACGACCCGCAGTTCCTGCCCGAAGACGGTGGACAGGGCGGGGCGGGGCTTGCCGGTCTGCGCGGCCACGATCTCGCGGAGGACGCCGAGGAGTTGGTCCGCCATCTCCTCGGCGGAACCGAAGCGCTTGCCGGGGTCGGGGTCGGTGGCCCGGACGAGGAGCCGGTGGAAGAACTCGTACCGCGCGAAGACGGGGATCTTGTCGGGACCGGGGAGGCTGTCGACGAAGACGGTCGTGTATCCCTGGAAGTCGAAGGTGAGGATCGCGAGGGCGCGGGCCACCGTATAGAGGTCCGAGGCGACGGACGGGCCGAACTCGGCTACCTCCGGCGCCGCTGGAGCAGTTCGCTGTCGGTGAGCTCCTGCGCCTCCAGTTCCGGGATGGTGCCGTCGCGCGGGGCAAAGTAGTTACCGGTGTCGATGACCGTCTTGCCGACGAGGGGTTCCCGGGGAACCGCCCCCACGGCGCCGACCGGGATCGTCACGACGACCCAGTCCCCGACGGCCGCCGCCTGCGCGGGAGTTGCCGCACGGGCCTGCGGCCCCAGTTCGGCCACGAGGTCGGAAAGCGTCTGCGGCCCCCGCGAGTTGCTGAGCACGACGTCCAGTCCGGCGTCGACCGCCAGCCGGGCAAGCGTGCCACCGATGTTTCCACTGCCGATGAGTCCCAGTGTCGCCATGCTTGGGACAACCTCCCGATTGAGTGCCGGTCAGCGGTGATTGCCGACATCGATGAAGAACCGCGGACCGGAGTTCCGGCTCAGGTTCGGTTCGGCAGCCCCCTCCGCAGCGCGCTGCACGGGTGTCGGGGACGGGTCGCAGGGGGCCGCCGGGTGATCCGAACACGTATCAGAAGACGTACGGGATTCAGAAGACGTACGGGATGTCGTGGATGACGTCCTGGTGCCGGATGCGCCACACGCCATCGGTGCGGCGGAAGGTGAAGCGGTAGTAGCCCGACTCGATGGGCTTGATGGTGCCCTGGGCGCCGAAGGTGCCGGCGGGCCAGCCGCCCTCGGGCTTCCTGGTTCCGACGACGTCGAAGGTGATGAACTGGGTGTCGATGCTGGCCTCGTCGCCGTCGACGGAGACCAGGTGGTCGTAGGTGGTGTGGTGGCTCCAGCCCAGGGGCGGGTGCGGCGCCATGGCCGTGGACATGGCCGCCGCGATCTGCGCGCTCCCGGAGAGCTTGCCCAGCAGCTCCGTCCCGTCGGGCCCGCGGTGGTAGTGGACCTCGACAACCGCGTCGGCGTCGTAGAGCTGTGCCAGCGCCTCGCCGTCGCGCTGGTCCGCGGCCCGGGTGTATCGGGAAACGATCTGCCTGATCTCGGTCTCGGTGCTCATGGCGTTCTCCGGTTCTCTCTGTGATGCCTGTCGGATTCCGGGCTCGTACGGCAGACGGGCGACCGGTCGCCGGCGCGATGAGCCCTCGTGCAGACGGGCCCCTCGGGCGTCGCAATCTGCATGTGTGAAAAGTACATATCCTTCGACGGAAGTGCAACTGTAAGAGTTGCTAATATGGAGGCGCCGGGAGTCACCCGGACCGAACGGTGGACGAAAGGGGTACGACCATGCTGGACGTGCGGTTCTCCAGCGCGCTGAAGGCCATGCTCCTGCTGGGCCATGCCGAGGAAGCGGGCAGCCCCGTCCTCAGCTCGACCCAGCTCGCCAGGAGTCTGGACACGAACCCGAGCCTGGTGCGCAAGCTGATGGTCCCGCTGGTGCAGGACGCTCTCGTCACGTCCATCAAGGGCCGCAGCGGAGGTGTCCGCCTCGGCCGGCCCGCGGACCGGATCACGCTGGAGGAGATCTACCGCTCGTCCATCGGCGACAAGCCGCTCTGGGCCCCCCGGGCGGAGGGGCCCCGGGAGTGCCTGGTCACCAACCACTCCGCCGAGTACTTCCTCAGGCTCACCGACGAGACCGAGGCGGCCGTCCTCCACGCGCTGGCGGGCCGCACCCTCGCCGACAGCCTCGACGAGCTGCGTGCCATCGACCGGGCCGGTGGTGCTCCCGCTCCCGAACGGCCGCTGCTCACGTCCCGTTAGTACATTCCTCAGTACATTCCCCCGCTTGACAAGTTTGCTGTAACAAGAGGGATTTCGAGGGAGTCCGCGGCCTAGTCTCTGAGGCGGATGATCAACCCCCCTCACCCTGTAGGAGCGCATGTGACGCAAGTCCGGCAGCAGTCCACAAGACGCACCGCTGTCCTCCGCCGCAGCGCAGTCGTGGCCACCGTCCCCGTCGCCCTCGCGGCCCTGCTCGCGTCCGCCGCGCCCGCCGGTGCCACGACGATCGGTTCGGCCGGCGCGGGAGACCCGTACTTCCCGCTCTCCGGGAACGGCGGCTACCACGTCGCCCACTACGGTCTGACGCTCCGTTACGACCCGACGAGTCGCCACCTCGACGGCAAGGCGGTCCTCACCGCGCGCGCCACCGAGAAACTCACCCGCTTCGACCTCGACTTCAAGGGCCTCAAGGTCACCGGTCTCACCGTCGACCGTGCCAAGGCGGACTTCCGCCGCGACGGACAGGAACTCGTCGTCACCCCGCGCCGGGCCGTGCGCAAGGGAGAGCGGTTCCAGGTCACCGTCACCTACAACGGCATCCCCAAGCAGGTCACCGACCCGGACGGCTCGGCCGACGGCTGGATCACCACCGACGACGGCGCCTTCGTGGCCGGCGAGCCGCAGGGCGCGATGACCTGGTTCCCGGCGAACAGCCACCCCAAGGACAAGTCGTCGTACGACTTCACGATCACGGTCCCGCAGGGGCGCACCGCGGTCGCCAACGGCGTGCTCCTCGGGCAGAAGACCGTCCACGGGAAGACCACGTTCCGCTGGCACGCGCCGGAGCCGATGGCCGCCTATCTCGCCACGGCGACGGTCGGGAAGTTCAAGGTCGAGCAGTACACCACCCGCGACGGCGTCAAGGTGTACAACGCCGTCGACCCCCGTGAAGTCGCCGCCGCCGCGCCCGTGTTGAAGAAGCTGCCCTCCGTCCTGGAGTGGGAGAGCAAGCTGTTCGGGCCGTATCCGTTCCGCTCGGCCGGGTCGATCGTCGACCACGCGCCGGACGTGGGGTACGCGCTGGAGACGCAGGGGCGGCCGATCTACGACTCGGCGCCGGACCTCAGCACCCTCGTGCACGAGAACGCCCACCAGTGGTTCGGGGACTCCGTGTCCCTCACCGCCTGGAAGGACATCTGGCTCAACGAGGGCTTCGCGACCTACGCGGAGTGGCTCTACAGCGAGCAGCACGGTGGCAAGACCGCCCAGCAGACCTTCGACGCGCTGTACGCCCGCAAGGCGACCGACGGCCTGTGGGCGTTCCCGCCCGGCGACCCGGGCAGCGGCGCCAACATCTTCGGCACCCCGGTGTACGCCCGCGGGGCCATGGCGCTGCACGAACTGCGCCTGGCCGTAGGCGACAAGACCTTCTTCGCGGTCCTGCGGGCCTGGGCGGGCGCACACCGCTACGGGCACGGAACCACCGCACAGTTCATCAGCCTTGCGGAGCAGAAGTCGGGGAAGAAGCTGGACGTCCTCTTCCACAACTGGCTCTACACGAAAGGCAAGCCGGCCAAGCCGTAGGAGCTGACGAGTTCCTCACATGTGTCGGTCATCGTCGACTCATGATCACTCGTATTCCCTCGGTCGCACTGGTCGCCGCATCCCTTCTTCTCACGGGATGCGGCGGCGGTGCGGTGGCGGCGACGGACCACGCGTCCGCCCCCTCTCCCGCCTCCTCGTCCGCGCCGTCGCCCTCGTCGGAGATATCCGCCGAGGCGGCTCCCCGGCAACTGCCGGGCGTGGGGCCCAAGATGCTGGCCCGCATACCGGCCGGCACCGAGCAGGTCGTCCTGGTCACCGGCCGGGGCGAGGACTCGCCCCTCTCCACCGTCGCCCTGTACGAGCGCACCGACGACGGCTGGGAGCAGACCGCCAGCTGGGCCGCGCACAACGCGCTCAAGGGCTGGTCCAACCACCACATGGCCGGTGACCTGCGCTCGCCGATCGGTGTCTATTCGCTCACCGACGCGGGCGGACTGCTCAAGGACCCCGGCACCAAGCTGTCGTACGACCAAGGGACGGGCTTCGTCTCACCCGGCACCGGCTTCGAGGGCGAACCCCTTGCAGGGTCCTTCGACTACGTGATCGCCATCAACTACAACCGGCAGCCGGGCACTTCACCCCTCGACTGGACCCGCCCCCTCGGCTCCTCGCGCGGCGGTGGCATCTGGATCCACGTCGACCACGGCGGCCCCACCCACGGCTGCGTCAGCATCGCCGAGGACCACATGGAGGAACTCCTGCGTACCCTGGACCCGGCCCGGCATCCGGTCGTCGTCATGGGCGACGCCGCCGCCCTCGGCCACTGACCGCTTAGGATCCGCCAGGTGTGCGCACATGTGCTGGTCGCCGAGGACGACGAGATGCAGGCCGAGCTGATACGACGCTCCCTGCTGACGGAAGGCCACACCGCGACCGTGGTCCATGACGGTGCCGCCGCCATCGCGGCGGCCCGGAAACTCAGACCCGACCTCGTGGTGCTCGACCTCATGCTGCCGGTGATCGACGGCTTCGGGGTGTGCCGGGTGCTGCGCGGCGAGGACGACATCCCCGTCCTGATGCTCACCGCCCGCTCCACCGAGGACGACGTCCTGCTCGGCCTGGAACTCGGCGCCGACGACTACATGACCAAGCCCTACAGCCCGCGCGAGCTGATGGCCCGCATCCGCACGGTCCTGCGGCGCAGCGGCCGGACCACCGAGGACCGGCAGGAGGACACCGTCGTACGGGCGGCGGGACTGTCCGTCGACGCGGTACGGCACGAGGTGCGCTGCGACGGGGCGCCGGTGGACTGCACGCCGGCCGAGTTCGAGATCCTGCTGGCGATGACCGCCGAGCCCGAACGGGTCTTCTCCCGGCGGCAGTTGCTCCAGTACACCCGGGGCCTCGACCGGGCGTCCACGGAACGGGCCGTCGACGTCCACATCATGAACCTGCGCCGGAAGATCGAGGCCGACCCGCGGCGGCCGGTCCGGCTGCTGACCGTGTTCGGCGTCGGCTACAAGCTGCGCGGCGGTCGCGCGTGAGGCCCCGGATACCGCTGCGCAAGCGGCTCCTGGTCCGGCTGCTCGTCGCCACCGTGCTGATCGCGCTCTGCTCGGTCGGGGCGACGGCCTGGCTGGCGGTGGAGACCACCACCCGGGCCATCCAGGAGGAACAGGGCCAGGACCTCGCGGACGACATGCGCATCCTCGCGCAGCTCAGCGGATACGCCGCGACGCACCCCGAGTGGAAGGGCGTCGCACCCGCCGTCCGCGCACTGTCGAAGAAGATGGGCCGCCGCATCGCCCTCACCACCTCCGACCGCACCCTCATCGCCGACTCCGCACCGCACGGCACCTCACTGCCGCCCCGCGCCGCCGCGAACGTCGACCCCCTGCACACCGACACGTACACCGAGCCCGGCGCTCAGCTCAGCGGCCTCGACCCCCGGGTCGTCGGGCCGTACCGGCTGACCGCGAACGAGCGGGCCCGGCTGGCGAAGCTGGCCAAGGACCGCCAGGCGTGCTTCAGACAGAGCGGAATCGACACGACCATCACGATGACGCCGAGCGGCCGTCCCGTCCTCACCGACGCGGACGGCAACAACGCCAATGACTCTGTGCCGGAGCCGTGCGCCGACGGGAAGCTCAACACCCCGACCATCACCGAAGAGAAGGCGTTGAAGAACCTGATCGTGAGCGCCCAACCCTGCATGGTGCGGGGAGGCGTGAACTTCAAGGTCCCGTACTTCGGGGTCGACATCTCCGACAAGAGCCTCGGCTCCCGCTACATCACGGGCGCGTACAACAAGCTGGGCGACGCGGCCGACATACGAAAGGCGCAGGCCTGCACCGACAGCGCCCGCCGTGCCCAACTCGACCCCTACGTCGCGCCGGTGGCCGAACTGTTCCTGGGCGGCGGGGACACCACCGCCCCCCGCTTCGACGTCTCCCCAGCGAACAAGGCCAAGGTCGTCGGCGCCGCCGCCGCGGTCCTCGCCCTCACCGTCCTCGTCACGGCCGTGGTCGCGACCCGGCTGGTACGACCCCTGCGCGCGCTGACCGAGGCGGCCCAGCAGCCGCCGGAGCTGCACGTCCGGGTGCCGGTGAAGACCAGGGACGAGACCGGCATCCTGGCCGAGGCGTTCAACGACCTCACCGAACGCCGCGAACGCATGGAGGCCCAGCGCAAGGCCATGGTCAGCGACATCGCCCATGAACTGCGCAGCCCCCTCACCAACATCCGCGGCTGGCTGGAGGTCACCCGGGACGGCCTCGTCGAACCCGACCCGGCACTGCTCGGCTCCCTGCACGAGGAGGCGATGGTCCTCCAGCGGGTCATCGACGACCTCCAGGACCTCGCCGCCGCCGACGCCGGCACCCTGCGCCTGCACCGTGAACCCGTGCGCGTCGAGGACCTCGTCGACCAGGTCGTCGCCGCGTACCGCGTCTCCGCCGACACGGCCGGGGTCGCCCTGACCGGCAGGACGGACAGCTCCCTCTGGCTGGAGGCGGATCCGGTCCGCATGCGCCAGGTCCTCGGCAACCTCGTGTCCAACGCCCTGCGCCACACGCCCGTCGACGGCACCGTCACGCTGGCCGCGTGGCGTGACGGTGACGACGTCGTCCTGACCGTCGCCGACACCGGCACGGGCATCGCGCCCGAGGACCTCGCGCACGTCTTCGAGCGTTTCTGGCGCGCCGACCAGTCCCGCAGCCGCCGCACCGGAGGCAGCGGCCTCGGCCTGTCCATCGTCCGCGACCTGATCGCCGCCCACAACGGCACGGTGGAGGCGGCCAGCGAACCCGGCGCCGGTTCCGTGTTCACGCTGCGCCTGCCCAACTCCGGAGCGCCGGAGGGGGATTGACGCCTGTTCAACGCCCCGCTGTCGGAGGATAATTGACGCTCACTCAACTCACCGCCGTCGCATGTGAGTTGAGCGCTGTCACTGTTCCCGGAGGCCCCACGGCGACCCGTACGCCGTCAGCAGATCAAGGAACGGACCGGCCGGGAACGCCTCCGGCCCCAGCACGCCCGAGCCGGTCCACGCCCCCGTGGCCAGCAACTCCAGGGCGATCACCGGGTTGATCGCCGTCTGCCAGACCACCGCCTGGGAGCCGTACTCCGCCATCGACCACTGGTTGTCGACCACGTGGTAGAGGTACACCTCGCGCGGCGCCCCGTCCTTCGTGCCGCGCACCCACGTGCCCGCGCAGGTCTTGCCGTGCATACGGTCGCCCAGTGTCGCGGGGTCGGGCAGACAGGCGGCGACAACATCCCTCGGCGATACGGCAGTTGGGCCCGACGTGCTCGGCACGGTGACCGGCTCGGTGCGGTCCAGGCCCAGCAGGTGCAGGGTCTTGAGGGTCTCGATGAAGTCGCCGCCCAGGCCGTACTTGAAGGTGACGCGGCGCGTGTCGACCCAGCGCGGCACCAGCAGCACCTCCTCGTGCTCCACGTTCACGCACTCGACCGGGCCGATGCCTTCGGGGAAGTCGAACACCTCGGGCTCGCTGAACGGTTCCGTGGTGAACCAGCCGCGGTCGGCCTCGTAGACGACCGGCGGGTTCAGGCACTCCTCGATCGTGGTCCAGATGCTGAAGGAGGGCGCGAAGTCGTAGCCGTCGACGGTGAGGTTCGCCCCGTCGCGGATGCCGATCTCCTCGATCTCGTCGAAGAGTTCGTCGGCCGCGTACCGCGCGAACACGTCCGAGAGTCCCGGCTCCACACCCATCCCGACGAGCGCGAGGGCACCCGCCTTCTCCCAGTCGGCCGCCTCGGCGAACTGCGCGTCCCCGAGCTTGACCCCGCACTCCTCGTACGGCCGCTCGGGATGCGGCCGGGACAACGACATCGCCATGTCGAGGTAGTCGGCCCCGGCGGCACGCGCCGCGCGGAACAGGGGCAGGACGAAGCGCGGGTCGGTCGCGTTCAGCAGGACATCGCACTCGTGCGCGCGCAGCGCCGCCACGACGGCCCCCTCGTCGCTCGCGTCCAGCCGCTCGGCGCGGAACCGGGCGCCGTCCGTCCCGAGCGCGGCGACCGCGGCCTCGGCCCGGGAGAGGTCGTAGTCGGCGACCACCATCGCGTCGAAGAACGGACGCCGGGCCGCGATCCGGGTGACCGCGGTACCCACGCCACCGGCTCCCACGAGCAGTACACGCATGGCAAGAACTCCTTCACTGCCGATATCTCTGCCGAACTACGAACGTCAGCGGACCCTGCCCGAGATACAACGCCGGTCGCGCGGATAAGGTCAATGTCGTTGGCATAAGGACGCGCATGGACGCACAGGGACGCTCAAGGAGGCCCGCGATGCCGAAACCGGTGGTGTCCGAGGAGAAACGGCGACGGCGCCGTCCCACCAAGAGCGGCACCGTCCTGTCCGAGCAGTTGATCGTCGACACGGCCCTGCGCATGCTGCGCGAACACGGCAGCGCCGGTCTCACCGCCCGCCGCCTGGGCCTCGCGCTCGACGCCGACCCCAGCACGCTCTACCGCTACTTCCGCGGCATGGACGAGCTGACCCTGGCCATCGGCGACGCCCTCGTCGGGCAGGCGCTGCGGGGCTGGCAGCCGACGGGGGAGTGGCGGGCGGACCTGCGCGCGATCGGCCTGCGCATCCACGCCGCGTACGTCGCCCACCCGCAGGCCGCCCAGCTCACCGCGAGCCGGGTCACCGGCCGGGCCAACGAACTGGCCGCCGACGAGGCCGTGTTGGACGTCCTGCGCACGGCCGGGTTCCCGTTGCCGGACACCGTGCGGATCTACCACGCGTTCATCGACCAGACCCTGGCCTTCGCCGCCCTCGACGCCGCGTCCCTGGCCCTGCCGAGCGCGGCCCTGCGCGCCGACGAGGACATGTGGCGCTCGACCTACGCCCGCCTGCCCCGCACCACCCACCCCCGCATCGCCGAGGCGGCCCCGCTCCTGGCGGCCCGCATGGTCGACAGCGCGTATCCGACGGCCCTGGAGATGCTGCTGGACAGCGCCGCCCTCCGACTGGCTAACCCCGCAACGCCTCCGCCGCCGTCCCCGTGACCGCCGCCGCCACGGCCGCGAGCGCCGGCGAGTCCAGCTTCCACTGCTGCCAGTACAGCGGTACGTCGACCGACCGCTCCGGCGCGAAGTTCACCAGCCGCCCGGCGCTCAGCAGCTCGGCGGCCTGCATCTCCGGCACCATGCCCCACCCCAGCCCGGCGGCGACGGCCTCGACGAACCCCTCCGAGGTCGGCACGAGATGCCGTACCGCACTCGCGCCGCCCTGCCCCCGCCCCAGCCGCCGTACGAAGGCGTCCTGGAAGTCGTCCCGCCGGTCGAAGGTGATCACCGGCGCCTCGGTCAGCGCGTCCCGCAGCGGGCCTCCGAGACATGTCTCCCTGAACTCCGGGCTCGCGACCGGGAGATAGCGCATCCGCCCCAGCGCCCGCACCGAGCAGCCCGGCACGGCGTCCGGTGACGAGGTCACCGCCGCCATCACCAGGCCCTCGCGGAGCAGCGCGGCCGTGTGGTCCTCGTCCTCGCGGCGGAGCTCGAAGCAGACCCTGAGTTCGCGCGGGACGCGGGTGAGCGCGCCCAGGAACCAGGTGGCCAGCGAGTCGGCGTTCACCGCGACCGACACCCGGGTCGGCTCGCCGGCCCCGCTCAGCCCCAGCTCGGCGCGCGCGTCCCGTTCCAGTCGGGCCAGCTGGCGGGCGAACCGTACGACCACCTCGCCGGACTCGGTCGTCCGCACCGGCTTGGTGCGCAGCAGGAGGACCCGGCCGGTGCGCTGTTCCAGGGCCTTCACGCGCTGGCTGACCGCCGAGGGCGTCACATGCAGCGCGGAGGCCGCCGCGTCGAACGTGCCCTCGTCCACCACCGCGAGCAGCGTCCGTACCTGATCGAGGGGAAGCTCCGAAACCATCACGAGCGCTAATGTTACGTAAGAATCTTTAGCTGTACTCCTGATCCCGGTGTCCCTAGCGTCGAGGGCGTGACCAACGCTCTCTCCGCCGCGGCCGCCGGCTTCGGCACCGGCCTCTCGCTCATCGTCGCCATCGGCGCCCAGAACGCCTTCGTCCTGCGCCAGGGCATCCGCCGCGACGCGGTCCTCGCCGTGGTCGGCATCTGCGCCCTGTCCGACGCGCTCCTCATCGCGCTGGGCGTCGGCGGGGTCGGCGCGGTCGTGGTCGCCTGGCCGGGCGCGCTCAAGGCGGTCGGCCTGATCGGCGGCGCGTTCCTGCTCGTCTACGGCGTCCTCGCCGCCCGCCGGGTCTTCCGCCCCGCCGCCCTGCACGCCGAGGGCGAGGCGGTCGGCTCGCGCCGCCGGGCCGTCCTCACCTGCCTGGCGATGACCTGGCTCAACCCGCACGTCTACCTGGACACCGTGTTCCTGCTCGGCTCCATCGCCGCCGACCGCGGCCCGCTGCGCTGGACCTTCGGACTCGGCGCCGTCTGCGCCAGCCTGTGCTGGTTCACCGCGCTCGGCTTCGGCGCCCGCCTGCTCAGCCGCTTCCTCGCCAAGCCCTCGGCCTGGCGGGTCCTGGACGGTCTGGTCGCCGCGACGATGATCGGTCTCGGCGCAACGCTCGTGGCCGGAGCGTGAGATGGCGGATTCGGCAGGCACAGCCGGTGCTGCGATAGTGAACCCCGGCCGAAAGATGTAGCGAGCAACCAGGACGCCAGTGGACACGAGCGAGAGCACCGACAGCGGCACGGAACCCGAGTCGGAGAAGGACCGGGAACCGGCGACAGGCCCCCGGCGCGGCTGGCGACGCTGGGCGATGGACACCCGCCCGCTGCGCATCCCCGCCTACCGCCGCCTGTGGTCCTCGACCATCGTCACGGCCGTCGGCAGCCAGCTCACCGCCGTCGCCGTACCCAAGCAGATCTACGACATCACCGGCTCCTCCGCCTGGGTCGGCGCCGCCAGCATGGCCGGCCTGCTGCCGCTCATCGTGTTCGCGCTGTGGGGCGGCGCGATCGCCGACAGCATGGACCGCCGCAAACTGCTCCTGATCACCAACAGCGGCATAGCCGTGACCTCGGTGCTGTTCTGGGTCCAGGCGGCCACCGGGCTCAACTCGGTGACCGCGCTCATGGTGCTGCTCGCGATGCAGCAGGCCTTCTGGGGCCTCAACGCGCCCGCCCGCAACGCCTCCATCGCCCGCCTGGTCTCCGCCGAGCAGCTGCCCGCGGCCAACGCCCTCGGCTCGACCGTCATGCAGACGGGGCAGGTCCTCGGGCCGCTCCTCGCGGGTGCCCTCATCCCGGTCATCGGCCTGCCCGAGCTGTATCTCATCGACGCGCTGGCCCTGTGCGTCACGCTCTGGGCGGTCGTCCGGCTGCCCTCGCTGCCGCCCCTGGCGTCCGCGACACCGCGCCGCGCGGGCTGGCGCGAGGTCGCCGCCGGCTTCCGCTACATCTCGCTGCACAAGGTCCTGCTGCTGTCCTTCCTCGCCGACATCATCGCGATGGTCTTCGGCATGCCCCGCGCCCTGTTCCCGCAGCTCGCCGCCCAGACCTACGCGCCCTACGGCGAGGGCCTCGCGCTGGGCATGCTGTTCGCGGCGATCCCCATCGGGGCGGTGGTCGGCGGACTGTTCTCCGGCACCTTCTCGCGGGCGCGGCGGCACGGCTGGATGGTGATCGGCGCGGTCGTCGCCTGGGGCGCTGCCATCACCGGCTTCGGGCTGAGCAGCAATCTGTGGATCGGCGTGGTGTTCCTGGCCGCCGCCGGAGTCGCCGACATGGTCTCCATGGTGTTCCGCGGGGCGATCCTGCTGTCCGCAGCCACCGACGAGATGCGCGGCCGTATGCAGGGCGTCTTCACCGTCGTGGTGGCCGGCGGCCCACGGCTCGCCGACGTCCTGCACGGCACGGCCGGGTCGGCCCTCGGCCCGCGTACGGCGGTCGCCGGCGGCGGCATCCTGGTCATCGTCATCATGCTGACCCTGGCCGCCACGGTCCCGGCGCTGCGCCGCTACCGCATCTGACCTCAGACGGGCCGATGGAGCGCGTAGTGCTCCATCAGCTTGCTGCGGGTCATCGCCAGCCGGTGCGCGAGGATCTCCGCGACGATCCGGACCAGGGACAGCCCGAGCAGTGGATCCTCCACACACAGGGCGAGGACGGCCGCCGCGTCGAACTCGTAGGCCCGCACGGCACTGAACGCCTCCGCGCCGAAGTCCCACTTGTACGGCGGGAACAGCCACGACCAGCCGAGCAGGTCGCCCGCGCCGAGGGTGGCCACGGTGACCCGCTGCTGCGGGGTGACCTGCTGGTCGAGCGAGACGGCGCCGGAGCGGACGACCCAGAAGCGGTCGGCCGTGCCGTCCGCCTCGAAGATCCTGGAGTCCTCGGCGAACGAGACCTCCTGCGCGAGCTCCATCAGCCGTTCGCGCTGGGTCTGGGGCAGGGCGGTCAGCAGTTTTATCGCTTGGGTCATGACACAGGGCTCCTCGCCGGCAGCGGATCCGGAATTCTCCCTACGCCCATTTCAGCCTCTGCCGACGTCCCGGGCACCTCGGGGACCGGAATCGGGCATGAAAAAGCCCTGGCTGGACGGGGGAGACCAGCCAGGGCCGTAAGCGGTGGCGCCGGAGGACGGTACGGTCGACTCCGAGACCACGTATGAATGAACCGTAAACCATCCACGGGCATTTCGTACCCAACTCAACCGGTCGCGTGACCGGTTTCACTTCGTGACATGCCGACCGGGGTCCACGATCTCGTCCAGCACCCGCAGGACGACCTCGTAGGCCACCTCCCTCACGGCGTCGCCCTGTTGCGACCACGTGTGCACCTCCTGGGCGGCGAAGGCCCGGGCCCGCTGGATGCGCCGCAACAGTTCGTCCGAATCCACGACATCAGCCATGTCTCTCACCTACCCCGACGTGCGGAGTTCACCGCGCCGGTGCCGCGATCGGTACGTCGAGCGGCCG
Source organism: Streptomyces sp. NPDC058469 (assembly GCF_042721125.1). Taxonomy (NCBI): domain Bacteria; kingdom Bacillati; phylum Actinomycetota; class Actinomycetes; order Kitasatosporales; family Streptomycetaceae; genus Streptomyces; species Streptomyces sp. NPDC058469. The sequence goes on along the minus strand of NZ_JBHXME010000038.1, from coordinate 14,225 downwards.
GGCCAGGCCGACCACGGCCTCGTCGAGGCGCTGCAGATGCCGCAGCACGCGGTCGGTGACCCGCCCGTAGCGCGGGGTCCCGGGCGTCCCGGGCCGCAGCAGGGACGCGATACTCGGCCCGGTCTCGATCTCGCCGACGCCATCCCCGTCCCCGTCGGCGACGTACGCGCCGATCACCCCGATGTTGTGCACGATCCGGCGACCCGCCTCACGCAGCCGGGGATCGGCCGCTATCGACGGATGCGTGGGCAGCAGCTCGGCGGTCGCCGCCAGATACCGCGCGTGATACGCGCAGGTCTCCAGCAGCGCGACGACGTACCGGGCCGTGTCCCGGCGCGCCCGCAACGGCGTGATCGGATGCGTCAGCGGCTGCGTCGAGGCGCTCAGGTCGGCCAGCGCCTGGTCCAAGTCCCGTGCCTTGTCGAGCAGTTCGGCCGCGGCCCCGCCGCTGAGCTGGTCCACGGCGGCCTCGGTGACGTCCGTGAGCCGCTCCAGCACGGTGCCGAGCAGTTCGTTCGTACGGCGGTCCGTGTGCACCGGCAGCACCAGCGCCGCCGCGACCACCCCGCAGACCGCGCCGAGCGCCGTCTCCTCGACCCGCAGCACCAGCACCGACGCGCTGTAGGTGTGCAGCAGCGTGTAGAGCAGGCCCAGCATCGCGGTGACGAAGAACGACATCAGGGTGTACGACAGCGGTGCCGTGTAGAACATCGCGAAGATGAACAGCAGCACCAGCGCGAACGCCGTCCACGTGTGGTGCCCGACAAGGCCCGCGAGACCGATACCGGCCACGACACCCAGGACCGTGCCCAGCAGCCGCCGGTAGCCCTTGACGAGGATCTCGCCGGTGGACGAGGTGTTGAGGAACACGATCCAGCAGGTCAGCACCGCCCAGTACCAGCGCTGACTCGACAGGAACTCGCCGCCGATGATGGCCAGCGACGACCCCACCGCCACCTGCACCGCGGCCCGTGTCGTCGGGCGCCGCAGTCCGGTGCGTTCCGCGTCCTCGGACTCGCTCTCCCCGCTGCCCGCGATGGCGACGTCCTCCGCGTCCAGCTCCTCGCGCGAGCGGGTCGTCGCGGGCGTGTCCTCCGACTCGTCCTGCGGCCCGTCCACGGCGATCCGCAGCCCCAGCACCGCACGCCCGGCCTCCCCGATGCCCCGGAACACGTCCTGGACGGCGTCCGAGGCGGGCGGCAGGTTCTCCTCCTCGCGGTAGCCCAGCAGCCGGTTGCGCACATGGGCCAGCCCGGTGCCCGAGTCCGTGCCCGACGGCCGCAGGACGAGCAGGCGCAGTGCCTCCAGGTCGCGGTGCAGCGTGTCGGTCGTCTCGTCCCGCACCGGCAACCGGTCGCCGGAGGGCACGGGAGCGCCCGGCAGATGCAGGGTGAGCGTGTGGCCCCGCTCGGTGCTGCGCGCGGTCAGCAGCAGGAGCCCGAGCCGTTCGGCGGCGACCTCGGCGTCGGCGATACGGCGCTGCACGAGCCGCGCCACGGTCTCGTCGGAGGTCCCGTCCTCCAGCCGTCCCTGGATCAGCAGTGCCGTCTCGTGCAGTCGCGCGGTGCCCTCGCGTACGTCGTCGAGGGCCTTCTCCATGTCGTCGGGGCCGGCGTCGAGCAACGCGAGCTGCGCGGTCACCAGTTGGGCGAACCGCGCCCGGAACGCCCGCCGCAGCCGGTCCAGCGTCCCCGTGGGCGTCTCCGGCACCAGCGCGAACCGCACCAGCGCACTGCACACGAAGGCCACGCCGATCACGCCGTACAGCCGCGGCAGCGCGGAGACGGTCGCGCCGACGAACAGGGACAGGAAGTAGATCTGGAAGCCGATCAGGCCGAGCGCCGTGCCGCGGTCGCCGAACCGGCGGCTGTAGACCGCGCCGAAGATCAGCAGGACGAAGAAGACGTCACCGGCGACCACCCGCGAGTTCAGCAGCGCGCTCAGCGACACCGAGGCCAGCGCCACCGGCAGACCCAGCGCGAGCGTCACCGCCTGCTGCGCGCGCTGCTTCTCGCGGATGGCGAACGTGGACACCATCGCCGACATCGCCCCGGCCACCAGATGCGGCACCGAGGCCTGAAACAGGGACAGCACGGCCAGCGTGAGCGCGATCGAGCACACCGTCCGCAGCCCGGCCGCCAGCCGCAGCAGTCCGGGATCGGACGCCGCGACGCGATCCCACACCCGTGCCCACGCCGCCCGTCCCGCTGTCCTCACGCCGCCGTACTCTCCCCAGGTTCACACCAAGATCCGTGAGACCGATGCTACGGCTCCTGGGTCCCGGCCCCTTCGACGCGGTCCCGTACCTGCTCCGGCGACAGATACGAGTCGGTGTACTCGAAGTCCTTCAGCGTGGCCGGCTTGCGGGCCTGGAAGCCGGTGCGCACGAAGTCGTCGCCGGCCAGCGCGTTGAGCGTCCAGTTCGTCGCGACGCGGACCTTGGCGACGCCGGTGCGCAGCGCCGACCAGTGATAGCCGCGGGCCACGACCTGGGCGGGAAAACCGCGTAGTTCGATGCCCAGCGGCTTGGACACCGCGTCCTTGCCGCCGAGGTCCACGACGAGCCCGAGGTCCTTGTGCACGTACGGCTTCAGGGGCTGGTTGCGCAGGGTCGCGATCACGTTCTCGGCGACCACCCTGCCCTGCCGCATGGCGTGCTGCGCGGTCGGCGGGCAGATCGCGCCGTCCCCGCCCTTGGCCTCGTCCGGCACCGCGCCGGCGTCACCGAGCGCGAAGACCCCGTCGTGTCCGGGCAGGTTCATGTCGGCGGTGACCGCGAGCCGCCCCCGCACCGTCTCCGCGCCGAGCGTGGCGATCAGCGGGCTGGCGACCACACCGGCCGTCCAGATCAGCGTGCGGGTCGGCACCACCCTGCCGTCGGTGAAGGTGACCTCCTCCGGGCCCGCCTTCGCGATCGAGACGCCCAGGGAGATGTCGATACCGCGCTTGGTCAGGATCTCCTGCGCGCTGCGGCCGAGCTTGTCGCCCAGCTCGGGCATCAGCTTCGGCGCGATGTCGATGAGGTGCCACTTGATCAGACCCGGGTCGATCCGGGGGTAGCGCTTGACCGCGGCGTGCGTCAGCTTCTGCAGACAGGCGGCCGTCTCCGTACCGGCGTAACCACCGCCCACCACCACGAACTGCAGCCGCGACGCCTTCTCCACCGGGTCGTCGCTCGCGTCCGCGAGGTCCAGCTGCGTGATGACGTGGTCGCGGATGTAGGCGGCCTCCGCGAGGGTCTTCATCCCGAAGGCGTGATCGGTCAGCCCGGGGATGTCGAAGGTGCGGGTGATGCTGCCGGGGGCAAGGACGATGTAGTCGTAGGGCTCGTTGACGATCTCGTCGTTGATCGTGCGGATCACACAGACCTTGGCCTTGATGTCCACACCGATCGCGCCGCCCGGGAGGATCCGGGTGCGGTACTTGCTGCTGCGGCGCAACGAGACGGCGATCGACTGCGGGGTCAGGACGCCGGAGGCGACCTGGGGCAGCAGGGGGAGATAGAGCTGGTAGGAGAACGGCGTCACCAGCGTGACGTCGGCTTCCTCCGGGGTCAGTTTCCGTTCCAGGCGGCGAACGCACTCCACTCCTGCGAAGCCTGCGCCAACCACCAGGATCCTCGGTCGTGTCACGGTGTTCATCCCTTCTGCGGCTCCAGGCGGTTTGCCTCGACGCCGTACGCCTGCCCTGGATCGCTGCTTCGCACCACAATCGATCCCACCGTGCCGGGAGCCGTTCCGCCAGCTGAGCGCGGCAGGCAGACGTACGCGTGGAGCACCAGCATGCCCCGCCGACGCCCTCCGTACGCCGCGGACGCGTGAACAAATGGCGTCCCTGAATGACCTTTGACCACCCCGTCGACGATCGCTGTGGACCGTAGAGTGCACGCCATGTCGCACACTCAGCCCGATCCGGGGTCAGGCTTCCGCACCCAGAACATCGACGCCGGCAACGTGACGCGGCTGGTGGCCGCGCTCGACATCCAGGAAGCCAATCCAGGCGTACGACGACTGCGCGCGTGGGCGCACGAGGCACTCGCCCCGGGCAGCGGGGAACACGCCCTCGACGTCGGGGCCGGCACCGGCTCGACGACCCGTGAACTGGCCGCGGCCGTCGGCTCGAACGGGTCGGCGCTCGGCGTCGAACCCAACCCCGGACTGCGCGCGGTCGCCGAGGAACGCGCCGCGGCGGCCGGCAGCCCGGCCCGCTTCACGGACGGCGACGCGCTGTCCCTGCCCGTGCCCGACGCCTCCGTGGACGTCGTCTGGTGCGAACGGGTGCTCCAGCACCTCGCGGAACCGGACAAGGCGGTCGCCGAGATGGCCCGCGTACTGCGCCCCGGCGGGCGCGTGGCCCTCCTCGACACCGACTGGGCGACCACGATCCTGCACCCGGGCGACCCCGAGGTCACGGCCGCGTTCACCTCCGGCGCCCTCACCGGGGCGGCCAACCCCTACTCGGGACGCCGGCTCGTCGGCCAGCTCAGCGCCGGCGGACTCGTCGTCGACGACCGCGGTTCGCAGGCACTGCTCCAGGACCACCGGTCGGTGGCCTGGCCGCTGATCCGCATGCTCGGCGAGTCCGCGGTGCGCCGCGGCGCGCTGACCGAGGACCAGCGCGACCGCGCCTACGCCGACCTCGCCGAGGCCGCCGAGCGGGGCGCGCTGCACATGTCCGTGACGATGTTCGCCGTCGTCGCCCACCGCCCGGAGTGACCCCCGGCCGGTGACCTAGCGGAACACGTTGTCCGCGTCGTCCCAGCCCGCGAGTTGTTCCTCCGCCGACTGCTGCGGGGCACGCGCGCGTGCCTGGTACATCGCGTCGATCTCGAACGCGTAGTGCCGCACGATCGCGTCCCTGCGCAGCTTCATCGACGGCGTCAGCATCCCGTTGACGACGTCGAACGGCTGCGGGAGCACCCGGAACACCCGGATCGACTCGGCGCGCCCCACAGGGCTGTTGGCGGCGGCCACGGCCCGCGTGATCTCCTCCCGCAGCGCGTTCTCCTCCCGCGCCTCCCGGCCCCGCGCGTCGCTCTGCAGCGCCAGCCCGGCCCGCCAGTGCGCCACGAACTCCGGGTCCAGGGTGAGCAGCGCCCCCACACAGGGACGGTCGTCGCCGACGACCACCGCCTGATGGATCAGCGGATGCATCCGCAGCCGGTTCTCCAGCGCGGCCGGCGCGACGCTCTTGCCGCTGCTGGTGATGATGATGTCCTTCTTGCGGCCGGTGATCGTCAGATACCCCTCGGTGTCCAGCCGCCCGATGTCCCCGGTGGCCAGCCAGCCCGCGTGCACCGCGGCCCGGGTCGCCCGGTCGTCGTGGATGTAGCCCTGGAACACCGACGGCCCGTGCACGAGGATCTCCCCGTCCTCCGCGACCCGGATCTCCGTGCCCGGCAGCGCCTGCCCCACCGTACCGATCTTCTCCCGGCCCAGCGGCTGCATCGTGACACCGCCGGCCGTCTCCGTCAGCCCGTAGCCGTCGTGCACGAAGATGCCGATACCCGAGTAGAACAAGGAGAGTTCACGGTTCAGGGGAGAGCCGCCCGACGTCGCACGGACCACCCGGCCACCGAGCCCCGAACGCAGCTTGCGGTACACCGTCCGCTCGAACACGGCGTGTTGGAGCCGAAGATCGAAACCGGGGCCCGAACCCCGGCCGAGTCTCTGCCGCTCCTCGGCCGCCGCGAAGTCCCGCGCGGTCGCGGCGGCCCGCTCGAACAGGGCGCCGCGGCCCGTCTGTTGGGCCGTACGGAGAAAGTTCTTGTAGATCTTCTCGAAGACGGACGGCACGGCGTACAGGTACGTGGGCCGGAAGGACCGCAGCGCCGACACCAGCGCCGCTTCGGTCATCTCCGGCTCGTGGGCCATCACCCAGCCGCCGCGCATGCACAGCCCCTGGATCATCAGCCCGTACACGTGCGAGAAGGGCAGGAAGGCCAGCACGGCCGGCTGCTCCCCGGGGGGCGCCGCCGTGTGCGACCAGCCCGCGAGCAGCGTGTCGCAAGGGCTGGCGAGACTGCGGTGGCTCAGCGCGCAGCCCATGGGGCGGCCCGAGGTGCCCGAGGTGTAGGCGACGACCGCGGTCGAGTCCGGCATCACGATCCGGCGCAGCGAGTCCACCGTGGTCTGCGGTATGTACGTGCCCCGCTCCACGAGTTGGGCCAGCGCCCCGGAGTCCAGCTGCCAGACGTGCCGCAGCAGCGGCAGCGCGGCACACACCGTGCCGACCGTCATGATGCCCTGCTCGTCCTCCACGACCACGGCCACACAGCCGGCGTCCCGCAGCATCCACTCGACCTGGTCGCGCGAGGACGTCGGATGTACCGGCACGACCTCGGCACCGACCGCCCACAGGGCGTGGCTGAGCACGGTCCACTCGTACCGGGTGCGGGCCATGATCGCGACCCGGCTGCCCGGTGAGATCCCGGAGGCGATCAACCCCTTTGCCACGTCGACGACTTCGTCCCGCAGCTCTACGGCCGTCACCTCCTCCCACAACGTGGAGGACGGGTCCGGCTTGCGTGCGATCAGCGGAAGGGTGGGATTGAGGACCGCGGTCTCGAAGATGCTGTCGGCGAGGCCGCCGTTGAGGGTGGAGGTGGGGGGTGGAGCGACGGCGAAGTCGCGCATGCGCTGCTCCTGGGTTGTACGGGGCGTGACTCTGCCGATCATTGCTGTTATCGACGGTGCTCGAATGTAGCCCAGGTGTGAGCGTTTGGTGAGGGGAACCGGGAAGTGCCCTTGCGGAGTTTGATGGTTGAGTGGGACCGATCTGACAAAGCGGGGGGTACGAGTACATGAGCGCGGTGGATCTCGGCGAGTTGAGGGCGCACGACTTCGGTTACCTGGACGCCGAAGGACACACGTATCTCGACTACACGGGCGCGGGACTCGCCCCGACCTCTCTGGTCCGGGCCAGCGCCGAGCGCATAACCGGAAGCGTCTTCGGCAATCCCCACTCGGAGAGCCCCGCCTCCCGCGCCTCGGGCGACCTGCTCACCCACGCCCGCGCCGCGGTGCTCCGGCACTTCCACGCGGACCCGGCCGAGTACACGGTGGTGTTCACCGCGAACGCGACGGCCGCGCTGCGCCTGGTCGGCGAGTCGTACCCGTTCGCCCCCGGCAGCCGGCTCGTGATGCTCCTCGACAACCACAACTCCGTGAACGGACTACGGGAGTACGCGCGGGCCGGCGGCGCGAAAACCGAGTATGTCCCGGTCCACGGCCGGGAGTTGGCGATCGACGAGGAGCGACTGCGCACCGCGCTCACCGCCCGCAGGCGCCGACGCGGACTCCTCGCCTACCCGGCGCAGAGCAACTTCACCGGCGTACGGCACTCCCTGGACTGGATCGCCACAGCCCACGAACACGGCTACGACGTCCTGTTGGACGCCGCCGCGTTCGTGCCGACCAACCCCCTCGACCTGTCCCGGTACCACCCGGACTTCACCGTGGTCAGCTGGTACAAGGTGTTCGGCTACCCCACCGGCATAGGCAGCCTGATCGTCCGCCGCGAGGCCCTCGCCCGGCTGCGCCGCCCCTGGTTCTCCGGCGGCACCATCTACGCCGCGAGCGCCCAGGCACAGTGGCACGTCCTCGCCGACGGCGAGGCGGCCTTCGAGGACGGCACCGTCAACTTCCTCTCCATACCCGACATCACGGCCGGCCTGGAGTGGATCGACACCATCGGCATGGACCGGGTCCACGACCACGTGGCCCGACTGACCGGCCAACTCCTCGCGGGCGTCGCCCAGTTACGGCACGGCGACGGCTCCCCGATGACGCGGGTCTACGGCCCGACCGACAGCGGACCCGCACGCGGAGGCACCGTCGCGCTCAACCTCCTCGGCGCGGACGGCCGGGTGATCGACGAACGGGTCGTCTCCCAGGACAGCGCCGAGCGCCGCATATCGCTCCGCTTCGGCTGCTTCTGCAACCCGGGCGCGGGGGAAGCCGCGTTCGCCCTGCCGCTACGCAGCCTGCGCTCGGCGGCCCGCAAACCCCTGGGCTCTCTGGAGGAGTACCTGGACGTGCTGGGGCTGCCGTCCGCCGGCGCGGTCCGGGTCTCGGTCGGTGTCTCCTCACAACCCAAAGACGTGGAAACGTTTCTGGAGTTCGTCGCGGACACCTACCGGGACCGCGTACCAACGGTGGCCGGCCTCGCGGACCGGGCGGGCTGCTGAGCGGCGTGACGACGTGACGGCGTGATGGCTGGGAGGCGGAGCGGCACGGCGGGACGGCGGGACGGTAGCCTGCCGGGTCGCCGGGACCGGCAGGACGGCCGGCGCGTCTCACCGCCCGGAGCGCGCCGCAGCCACCCCCTGACGGCACTTGCGTACCAGCACCGCCCAAGTCGCCGCCAGGAACAGCACGGTGAAGCCCGCCAGGATCAGCCAGCCGCGTCCGGCCGGATGCGCGAACGAGTCGCCGTACGAGCGCAACAGTGGTGGTCCCGCAGGGGAGTTGCCGTCGCGCCACAGGCTCTCCAGGCCGATCGCGCTGCCCAGTGCCTCGAACGCCCAGCGGTTGGTCATCGCCCAACTGATCGCCTCCCCGGCCGATGCCATCCTCGGCACCGGCACGAACGCCCCCGAGAACAGCACCTGGGGGAAGCAGAGCAGCGGCAGCATCAGGGTCGCCTGCCCGGGGTCCGTGACCGCCGCCGAGGTGAGCAGCCCGAGGGCGAGCGCGGCGGCCGAGGCCAGCACACTGGTGAGGAACAGCGAGGCGTACGTGTCCCAGCCCGCCGCCGGCAACCGGTCCAGCGCGCGCAGCACCGCCAGCAGCAGCGCGTCCGCCGCGGCCAGCACCGGCAGGACGGTGGTCAACTTCGAGGCGACATACGGTCCGATCCGTACCCCGGCCAGCCACTCGCGGCGCAGCACCGCCAACTCCGTGCAGATCTGCAGCAGTCCGTACGTCAGCCCGAAGAAGAACGCCCCGAACGCGATCCAGAACATGATCATCGCCGTGGACCCCGGATCGGGCGCTGCCCGATCGAACGCACCCGCCCGAAACAACACCGCGAACATCGCCACGATCATCACCGGCGACCCCACGAACACGGCGACCGACAGCCGGTTGTGCACCAACAACGCCGTCGTACGACGGGTCAGCAGCGCCCACTGGCGTACGGCGCCGACGCGCGGCGGACGGTGCGCGACAGGCGCCGGGACCCGCTCCGCGCGCGGCACCGGGGCGGTCCGCTCGGCGCGCTTCCCTTCCGCCACCGCCGCGTACACGTCCTCCGCCGTCTGTGCCCCGAACGCTCCGAGCAGCGCGTCCGGCGCCCCCACGAACGCGACCGCCCCGCCCGGCGACAGGAACACGACCTGGTCGCAGCGCGGCAGATCGGCCAGCACGTGGGTGGTGAGGACGACGGTGGTGCCGGTCTCGGCCAGGCTCCGCAGGGTGGCCAGCAGGGCGGCGCCCGTCACCGGATCGAGCCCGGACGTGGGCTCGTCGAGGAAGAGCACTCGGGGCCGGGTCAGCAACTCGGCGGCGATGCACGCCCGTTTGCGCTCCCCGCCGCTCAGCGCCCGCACCGGCGTGTCGGCACACTGGGCCAGACCGAGGGCGTCGAGGACCTCTGACACCCGCGCCGACACCGTCTCGCCCGGCATTCGCAGCCGTCCCGCGTACTCCAGCGTGCGCCGCAACGGCAGCTCACGGTGGATCACGTCCTCCTGCGGCACGAACCCGAACTCCGGTCCCGGCGGCCCCGGTTGGGCGCCGTCGTGCAGTACGTCCCCCGAGGTCGGGCTCTGGAGCCCCGCGAGGGTCTGCAACAGCACCGTCTTGCCCGCGCCGCTGCTCCCCGCGATGACCATCAGCCGCCCGGCCTCGACCTCGAACGACACGTCGTCCAACACCCGCCCGGCGCCCCGCACTTCCTGTGTGACGTCCCGCAACGTCAGGTGCAGGCCGTCGATTTGAGGTGCGGTGGTCGTGTCAGGGCGTATGGGCGTAGACATACGAGCAGGATGTCACCCCGGTGTCAGCCACACTGTCGAGAGGGGCGGGAGCGTGAGCCGGATGTGGCCGTCTTCGGGTTTGATCGGGTCGGGGTTCCTGACATCGCCTCCGCCGTAGACCGCGGCGTCCGTGTTGAGGGTTTCCCGCCAGGCGGGGATCTCGTCGGAGACACCGAGACGGTAGTCATGGCGCACGACTGGGGAGAAGTTGCTGACGGCGAGGAGAGGGGAGCCCTCCGCGTCGAACCTCAAGAACGCGAAGACGTTGTCCTCGGCCGCGTCGCCAACCACCCATCGGAAGCCGCCGGGGTCGGTGTCGCGCTGCCAGAGGGCGGGGGTCGCGCGGTAGGCCGTGTTGAGGTCGCGGACGAGGTCCTGGATGCGCTGGTGGTCGGGCGCGGCGTCGTAGGCCGGGTCGACGAGCCACCAGTCGGGGCCGTGGGATTCGGACCACTCGGCGCCCTGGGCGAACTCCTGGCCCATGAAGAGGAGTTGTTTGCCGGGGTGGGCCCACATGAATCCCAGATACGCGCGGTGGTCGGCGCGTTGCTGCCACCAGTCGCCCGGCATCTTCGACACCAACGCCTGTTTCCCGTGGACGACTTCGTCGTGGGAGATCGGCAGGACGTAGTTCTCGCTGTAGGCGTACACCATGGAGAAGGTCATCTCGTGGTGGTGGAACTTGCGGTGGACGGGCTCGTGCGACATGTAGTCGAGCGAGTCGTGCATCCAGCCCATGTTCCACTTGAAGCCGAAGCCCAGCCCGCCGGTGTCGGTCGGCCGGGTCACGCCGTCCCAGGCGGTGGACTCCTCGGCGATCGTCACGACTCCGGGCACCCTGCGGTACACGGTCGCGTTCATCTCCTGGAGGAAGGCCATCGCGTCCAGGTCCTCGCGCCCGCCATGGACGTTCGGGGTCCACTGGCCCGAGTCGCGTGAGTAGTCGAGGTAGAGCATCGAGGCGACGGCGTCCACGCGCAGGCCGTCGATGTGGAACTCCTGGCACCAGTAGACGGCGTTCGCCACAAGGAAGTTGCGTACCTCGGTCCGCCCGAGGTCGAACTCGTACGTCCCCCAGTCCGGATGCTCGGCGCGCCGCGTGTCCCCGGGCTCGTACAGCGGCTCCCCGTCGAACCGGGCCAACGCCCAGTCGTCCTTGGGGAAGTGCGCCGGAACCCAGTCCATGATCACGCCGACACCGGCCTGGTGGAACGCGTCGACCAGGAACTTGAAGTCGTCCGGCGTGCCCAGGCGGGAGGTCGGTGCGTAGAACCCGGTGACCTGGTAACCCCAGGAACCGCCGAAGGGGTGCTCCGCGACCGGCATGAACTCGACGTGGGTGAAGCCCAGTTCGTTCACGTAGGCGGGGAGCTCGGCGGCGAGCTGACGGTACGTCAAGCCCGGTCGCCAGGAGGCGAGGTGGACCTCATAGACCGAGAAGGGCGCCTCGTGGACCGGGGCTTCCGTCCGCCGTGCGAGCCAGTCCTCGTCGCCCCACTCGTAGTGCGAGGCCGTCACGATGGACGCCGTGGCGGGCGGCACCTCCGTACGGCGGGCCATCGGGTCGGCCTTGAGGAAGCGCTCACCGTACCGGGAGGTGATCTCGAACTTGTAGCGGGCATCCTCGCCCACACCCGGCAGGAACAGCTCCCACACGCCCGACGAGCCGAGCGACCGCATCGGGAAGGCCGTACCGTCCCAGGAGCTGAAGTCCCCGGCGACGCGCACCCCTTGGGCGTTCGGCGCCCACACGGTGAAGCGGGTGCCGGCCACCCCGCCGTGCGTCATCGGCTCCGCGCCGAGCGCCTTCCACAACTCCTCGTGCCGCCCCTCCTTGATGAGGTGCAGGTCGAGTTCACCGAGGGCGGGGAGGAAGCCGTACGGGTCGTGGACCTCGTGCTCGTCACCCTCGGTGTACGACACCAGCAGCGTGTACGCAGGGAGCGCGTCGAGCGGGAGTACGGCGGAGAAGAGGCCGCCGCCCTCCGAGGTGAGCGGGCTGCGCGTTCCGTCGGTCACGACGCTCACGGCACGGGCGTACGGACGCAGCGCCCGGAAGACGATCCCGCCCGGCACCGGATGCGCGCCGAGCAGCGCGTGCGGGTCGTGGTGGGCGCCCGCGAGCAGGCGGTCGCGGTCGGCCGGGTCCAGGGGAGCGGTCGTGGACGGACCACCCGCCTCCTGAGGTGAAGTGTCGCGCAGGGCCACGGAGTTCAGCCTCCTCGGACGGCGAGACGCTCGATCGCCGCCATGGGTACGGGAAGCCAGTCCGGACGGTGTCTGGCCTCGTACAGCACTTCATACACAGCGCGGTCAGTCTCGTACGCGCGCAGCAGGGCGTGCTTGGTGCGGGGGTCCCAGCCCGCCCGGGCCGCATAGCCCGCGCAGTAGGCCTCCCGGCAGCGGCGCGCCCACTCCGGGCGCCAGGGGCGGCGCTGCCGGGCCGCGTAGTCGAAGGAACGCAGCATGCCGGCGATGTCCCGCACCGGGGACTGCGCGGAGCGCCGCTCGGCCAGCGGCTTGGACGGCTCGCCCTCGAAGTCGATGACGAACCAGTCGCGGCCGGCCCGCAGCACCTGACCGAGATGCAGATCGCCGTGGATGCGTTGGGCGGGCGGCCCGGCATCGCGGCCGATGAGCGCGCCGAACGCGGTCCGCAGCCCCGGTACGAACGGGCGCAGCGCGGGCACGGAGTGTGCGGCGGCCTCCAGACGCTCGGTCATCGCCGCCGCCGTACGCTCGTTCTCGGCGGCGGGTTGGCTGCCGGACGGAAAGGCCGCGGCCAGCGCGAGATGGACATCGGCGGTGGCCTGCCCCAACTCGTGGGCCTCGGTGGTGAATGCGTCACCGTCGGCGAGTGCGCGCAGCGCGAGCGCCCAGCCGTCGGAGGCGTCCGGCAGGAACGGCTGGAGCACACCGAGCGTCGCGGCCCGCGGCTCAGCCGTCCGGAACCACGCGACCGGCGCCGGGACCCGCTTGCAACCCTGCGCGGCCAGCGCGCCCGGCAGCTCCAGGTCCGGGTTGACGCCGGGCTGGATGCGCCGGAACACCTTCAGAATGAACCGATCGCCGTACACCAGTGAGGAGTTGGACTGCTCGGCGCCCAGCAGCCGAGGCGCGAGTCCGGCGGGCACGGATGTCGACGGGTCCGCCTCGAAGTGCAGGGGACCCGTCGTACCGGGATGCCGCAACCGCTCCAGCAACAGCTCCGCCGACCGCGGGTCCTGCAACGCGTCGTACACCGCGAGACCGGCCAACGGACCTTCCTGCACACGGCCGATGAAGGCCCGGGCGAGGCGCGGTGAGACGTGTTCCCGTACGCCGAGCAGGAGTTGGTAGCAGTCGCCGGGTGGGGGAGTGCCGCCCGGTGCGGGAACCCCGTTGTGGGAGGCGTGGACCAGCAAGTGAAGGCAGCCCGGGAAGAGTTCTGTCGTGGACAGCACGTCGAGGTCGGCCACCGGCCGGTCCTTGCCGGCGAACCAGCGCTGCCCGGGCAGCCATTCGCGCAGCAGCCCGGCGAGCGTGGCCGGAGGCCTGTCGACGCCGGGGCTGCTCAGTCGGAGGGGTGCGGTCTTCGACATGGTGACGCGTCCTTTCGCCGGCACATCCTCAAAGTCGTCGGCCGATGCGGGAAGCGGCTCGCGAGAGCCTGAACCAGTAGAAGCCGTGCCCCGCGAGCGTCAGCAGATACGGCAGTTCACCGATGGCGGGGAAACGCACCCCGCCGATCAGCTCCACGGGATGCAGGCCGTCGAACTCCCGCAGATCGAGCATGGTGGGCTGCGCGAACCGCGAGAAGTTGTGCACGCACAGGACGAGGTCGTCCTCGTACTCGCGCAGGAACGCGATCACCGCCGGGTTCGACGACTGGAGCTCCGTGTACGAGCCGAGCCCGAACGCCGGGTTCTGCTTGCGGATCTCGATCATGCGGCGGGTCCAGTGCAGCAGCGAGGAGGGCGACGACATCGACGCCTCGACGTTGGTGACTTGATAGCCGTAGACGGGGTCCATGGTGGCCGGCAGGAAGAGCCGGCCGGGGTCGCAGGAGGAGAAGCCCGCGTTCCGGTCGGGTGTCCACTGCATCGGGGTGCGGACGGCGTCGCGGTCGCCGAGCCAGATGTTGTCGCCCATGCCGATCTCGTCGCCGTAGTAGAGGATCGGTGAGCCGGGGAGGGAGAGGAGCAGGGCTGTGAACAGCTCGATCTGGTTGCGGTCGTTGTCCAGCAGGGGGGCCAGCCCCCGTCGG